>JANXRW010000052.1 GCA_025356655.1 Betaproteobacteria bacterium
CATGCGATGTTCGCCGCCGCCGAGAACCTGCGCCGTGCGCTGAGCCAAGTCGGGTTCAACCTCCGCTGACACCCCCATGGGCCGGCGGTGGAAAACCGCCAGCGACAGCCACAAACCCGCGCTTCTGCGCAGCCGCTAACAAGAGGCAGCGGAAGAAACGGTAACGAAGGAATCGAGGGAAGAGAACAGGTCGTGCGACATGGCGAACTCCAGTGATCGGGCGGGATTGCCCGAGACCGGAACCGGCACGCCGCAGCGCAGCTGTCACAGGTTCGAAGACGGCCGGCAGGACGCCGGCGTGCGCAGCACGCGCAGACCTTGACCGCGAGAACGGTGTGCAAGGATGAAGGGAACAGCAAGCCAGCACGTAGCCGTCGGCCGTAGAGTGTGGCCACCGAGACGAATCTGCGATTCTTCAGCCGGTGTGAGGATCCTGTTTTCTTGCGCGCGGCCGATGGGGCCGCCCCGCTCCACCCCAGTCGGGGAGCGGAGGGAGTGCTTCGAGGGCTACGCGCTGGCTCTTCGGCCGAAGTGCTAGACCTGATGCCCCGCCGGATGCAGGGATAGAGGAACATCCGCAGACGCGCACAGCGTCCAGGCAGGGTTTTCGCCACTGAACTCATGGCCTGTCCGCCAGGTACGGCGGCGGCGCATTCTGTGATTCGTAATCGATTTCTTTACTATCGGATGTTTTGTAATCAAAATCCGACGTCGTTAACCGAAATTGAGAACAGCTCCGGGGGATCTAAGTGGCCGAGTGGATCGGATACCAATGGCTCGCCGAGCGCTATGGCATCTCGCCGCTGCAGGCGTTCCGGACGGACAGCACCGTCGCTAAGTCCCGCACCACGGTGCGTGAGGACGGGTATGTTCACGAATATTACCCGCCTGCAGCAAGGCCTGGGGACACGTTAGCGGGCCACTTGACCTTCGCTCTCAAGCACGAGGGGGTCCACCTTGAACTCCTGGCCCGATTGTTCAGGGTGGTGCCGGTAGCGGAGCTGGAGGCTTGGGTTGCAGCCGAGCCGACGGGCCAATATGCGCGCCGTGCCGGATTCTTCTATGAATACCTGACTGGGCGGCAGTTGGGGTTCCCCGGCGTGGTAGCGGGCAACTACGTCGCGGCGCTGGACGAGGAGACCTACCTCACCGCCAGCCGGCCTGCCAACAATCCGCGCTGGCGCGTGCGGGACAACCTGCCTGGCACGCGAGACTACTGCCCCCTGGTGCTGCGCACTGCACGCGTGCGGCAGGCTGAGCAGTACGACTGCGCACAGCACCTGTCCGACTTGGAGGCCGAGTTCGGTGCCGATGTGCTTCTGCGCAGCGCGGTCTGGCTGACGATCAAGGAAAGCCGGGCAAGCTTCGCCATCGAGCATGAGGAGCAGCACGTCGATCGCGTGCGGCGTTTCGCGTCCGCCATGGAGCAACGCTGCGGGCAGGGTGAGGATCCTCTCTCGGAAGGTGCACTTGGCGAGCTGCAGTCTCAGATCCTCGGGCCACGTGCGACGCGCTACGGCGTGCGCCGCTCACCGGTGTTCGTCGGTGAAGTCGACGGGTTTACCGAGGTGGTTCACTACATTGCCCCGCACTGGGACGAGGCGCCGGCGCTGCTGTCGGGCCTGCGCAGTTTTGCAATCCGCACGGCCGGCGCCTCTGCGCTGGTGCGGGCTGCCGTGCTGTCGTTCGGCTTCGTTTACATCCACCCCATGTCCGACGGCAACGGCCGGATCTCGCGCTTCCTGATCAACGACGTGCTGCGACGCGACGGCGCGATCCCTGCGCCCTTCATCCTTCCCGTGTCAGCCACGATCACGAGCACCGTCATCAATCGGCGCGGCTACGACCAGGTCCTTGAACTGTTCTCGCGGCCGCTCATGCGCAAGTACGCACAGGCCTGGCGCTTCGGCGCGGAACAGGTGGCTGAAGACGGCGTGCACTACAACCTGCAATTCGATGCCTATCAGGATGCGCTGTCGGCCTGGCGCTACCCCGACATGACCGACCACGTCGAGTACCTTGCGCAGGTGGTTCAATCGACCATCGAGCAGGAAATGCGCAAGGAGGCAGGCCACCTGCGCAGCCTGCGCACAGCTCGCGAGCGCGTCAAGCAGGTCATCGAAGGGCCTGACGGTGACATCGATCGAATCATCCGGTCGGTGCGGGAGAACGGTGGCAGGGTGTCGAACAAGCTGCTGAAGGAAATTCCAGTACTGGCAGACGAAGACCTTGCCGCCGAACTCGTGACGGCCATCCAGGCGGCGTTTGCGCAGCCATGAGCCGCTATGAATTCATGATGATCGATCAATTCCACGCTTGTTCCGTCGCTCCGGATGAAGAAGCCTTCACGAGGTTTTTCGGCTCTATTGATTTCCGAGTGGGTGCTGGTGGCATGAAAGCCTGAGGCTACGGCCGCCTCCTGGCCTGCCACAGTTGCCCGGCCGGGGCAGAATCGGGCTTTCAATTCTCGATTGGGAAGCCCCGCCATGAGCAACCAACT
>JANXRW010000058.1 GCA_025356655.1 Betaproteobacteria bacterium
AGACAAACCAACGGATTCCTCGAGGCGATCAACGGATTGTTCCAGGCAGCGAAGCGCAGGGCACGCGGATACACGCGCTTCGAGACCATGCGCACCATGATCTTCCTGATCTCCGGTAAGCTCGACTTCTCCCGCATCAACCCGCACCCCGCATAGCCCACCCAGAATTCAAAAGAGGCGAGTTTTGCCGGATTCAGTAATGCACGGTTATGCACTGTGCTGCAAAAACACAACGAACGCTTGGCACGAAATAGTGAATAAACAATAGTTTGGCGCGCCATTTTCGAACTACGAACCAGGGGGTCGTGGGTTCGAATCCTGCCGGGCGCGCCATTCTTCTTGTTTGTACATATAGCGTGTACTAACTTTCTATCCAGGCCCATTTTGCGCCACAGCGTCGCTGGTTCGTGCGCAGCTTCGCCTGCGATTTCCAATCGCCGCACCGTGCTCAGAATCTTGCGCCTGGCTCCAAGGGCTTCCGCTCTGTCGGGTGGACGTGACTGGCTAGTCGCATCCCCGCGCACGCAAGGACAGGCAGTCACTATACGGTCCTATTAGTTGTAGGCTCCAGCGTCGGAGTCGAGTGACTCGGGCATCCGGTCAGTCGGCTTATCGGTACACGGGGAGTGGTAGTCGGCCCGAACAGTCTCCGCCACTTCCGCAGCATTCCCCACCAGATAGGCGTGGACGCCAGCGCCCTCGAGTGCGGCCTGCGCTGAGCGCCCCATGGGAATCTGCTGCGGGTTGCATTCACCCTGTTTCCCGCGGAAAATCAGCAGCCCCCGCAGGAGCAGACGATAGTCTGCATTAAGGGGGAGCCTGTTGATGCTGTTGCCCACCCCACTGGAGTGCATCAACAGGGCGCCGCGCTGGTCTCCCAGCCAAGCACCAGCGAGCGTCGCCACGCCCTCTTCGTCGGTGGCGACGGACACCGTGCAGAGGCTCGGGTTCGCCTCGCACCGTTCAATCAGGCGCTAACCTTGGTCGCCGGCATCGGGTACATAGGCAACTTGGCGCACCTCTGGCGCTCCCATTTCGTCAAAGATCTGGTCGGGCCAAGCGCTGGCCATGGTCAAAGTGTCGCGGTTCGCTGTGGGGGGCTGCTTTTATCCCGTGTTCCAAGGGCGAGGACGCGACGCAAGGCCCATCCAGAGCAGACAGGGCGCCTGAGTGGAACGCGCCGCCGCGGGCAGGAGCGCCCTGCTCACCCGGGCGCGCCTAACCGCGGCGCGAGGAGTGGGTTACGTAGTCGAACACGGTGATGGAATCGACGCCGTGCATGTGATGCATCCCAACCGCGGACCTCCCAAAAGAGGCCTGCAGTAGGCCCGCGGTCTGCTCCTCGTAGCGTTGCTCATCGAGCGTAAGCACTTCGTTGATTTGCGCCTGCTTTCCGTAGAAATCAAAATCCCAGCGTTGCGAAACCCGGAACAAGCGCTGACCGTCGAACAGCAGTCCGGCATTTCGCGCCCGGGTCGCATCGCAGATGATCGGATTGAGCGGATGAGGGGTCCACACGTCGGAGAGCGGATGGGCTGCCCAAAACACGCACAGTTCGGCGCTGTGGGTGCCGTCCGAGAGTGGATCGACATTGGTGAACATCCACCAGCGTCCATCGCGCGCGAAGAGCATCGTGTCTGCCGCGCTGACCTCCCGCATGAGCGTTTTCTCGTAGACCCACTTTCCAGGGAAGTCGACGCATCGGTAGAGCCGGATGTCCCGCGCCTCGCCTGTCTCCGGACACATATAGAGTTCGCCCTCGTACTCGAAGACGAAGGGGAAGGAGAGGTGAAAGGGCTCTTGTACGACGAGGCCCATGGGGGTGATCGCGCCCGGACCGATCTCATAGGCGGCGATGGATCCCCGTCCCCTTCTGTAGTCGAAGTCCTCGACGAAGCAGCACGTGCGGCCACCACGTTCGACGACGAAGGGATCCGCTAGAAATCGCCCTGGCGGGTTTGGTATGGTCACTGCGTCGCTGAGCACCGCACCACGCCAGTGGCTGCGCAGCACCGCTACACTGCGCCGCTTGACCCGCCCCAGCAGGCGATCGAGTGTCTTCCGGCCGCGCAGGCCTTGCAGGCGAGCCACATACCAAAGGGCTTCGAGCCAAGTAGGGAAGGTGTCGGTACGATGGCAGTAGGGCATCCGAGGCTCCCCGAGAGGAAGGCTACCGGATTGGGCGGTCCGCTGCATTAATAGCGCGAGCTGCCGATACGCCCAGCGCAGCAGTTCGGCTTGGTTCGACAGGTAATGCAGTTGGGTCGGGACACTGCCGCGCAGGAGGACCCGACCCTCGGCGTGAGCCTCTGCAAGATGCAGGAACGTAAAGCCCGTCGAATCGTGGCGTCGGTACACTTCCCAGAACCCGCTCGGGCCGCCGCGCTGAACGGAGTCGTCGGAATATAACAAACGGACGACGCCGAGCCTAGCCACGCTCAGGCAGCCCCGCGGCGCGGAGGCGCCGCCGAGCTCGAGCAGCAGGTCCAGGCCCAGCGACGCCAAACGTTCTAGGTCGCCCGGCGTCGGGCTTGGCGCAGCCAGACGGGCGCCGGTTCCGGCAAGACAAACTGTCTGCACTTCTGTCCCCGCCAGATCGTAGCGCTCCAGATGCCCGAGCAGATGCGGGCGTCGGCGCAGCAGTCGCCGCTCGAGTCCATCGAGCTGCGTGCAAAGCCATCTATCCACGGCGTGCGATGGCCCAGGAGTGGGCGAGCACTGCAGAAGTTCCGTCGTGCCTTGCGATGTCGCCCCTGCGTTCTGGCCTGATCCGGAGGGGCGAAGGATGACGACGGTGAGGCGGATATTAGGTTGACGCAGAGCCCATTGGATGAAGTTGTGCAGATAGCAGGACACCCGCAGGGATTCGGCCAGCACGCCGATGTGAAAGCGCTGGGCGCTATGCATTGGGGAGCCCGAGGGGGCGCGCCGGTCCCAGGTGAAGGAGATTGATCACGCGGGAAGCGTTCCGCAGAACCCTTGGGAAACGGCGCGACGGCGTTGGTCGCGATTGACCCGCAGCCGAAGGATCGAGGCAGGGATGCCTTCCGGTGACGACGCACGCCCAGCACGGGAGAATCGGCTCGCACCGCAGCCGATTGCAAATGAACGGGGCCGGCTTAAGGCGTCTCGGGATTGTCGATGGCCCACGGATCTTCCACAACGCGTGTTTCCCTTTGCTATCCGCGCCGCGAGCTAGGCGGCTACGGTACCCTGTGCTTAGCGTCGGTGCACCGGGGTGGTCCAATTTCGTTGACCATCGTTGCTGCTCAAAGCTACGGCTTAAATCGATACCGCTTTGCAGCGCGACACCGATGCCCATGGGTGGGCGCCCAGTGCGTCGCCCGCTCGACCCCGAGGGCCTTGGCCAAACGCCGCTGTGGCTCACATAACTGCCAAAAAACTCCGCGGACGGTGCATTGCAGAAGTTGGAGTAAGACGAGGTACAAGTAGATTTTTGGTACGATCCCGGCCGGTCTCGACTCACGTATCTAAACTCGGCTCTCCCGCGGGTAAGGGCACGTACTCTCGGGCGCCATTGTAGTCTTTTGGTGAAAAAGAAGAGAGGCAAGAAGTGCCTAAATGCCAAAAGCTGAGACGCAGTTCCTCTCCCGATGCCGACCTTTTTCCCGCTGGCCGATGGCTTAGTGGCCCGATCACGCCCTGCGCAGCGGGTCAACACGCCAGAACGTTGGCGATGAACGCGGCGTTGCGCGCACCAATCGCCTGCCAAGTGAGGTGAGAGACCGAACTGTGAATCTTCGCTCGATCCCAGGACCGAGCGAACACCTCAGCAAGGCGGTTGGCAAGTGCGTCGGGCCGACCGGGCTCCACGAGTAGGCCATTTACCCCATCGTTCAACAACTCCGGGATTCCTCCAACGCGGCTGGCCACCACTGGAATGCCCAAAGCCAAGGCCTCAACGACGACGTTCGGCATGCCCTCGTTGTGGCTGGGCAGGCAAAGGACGTCTGCCGCGGCGATGTGTTGGGAGACGCTACTCTGTGGCAATGCGCCGTAAAACACGATGGTGTCGCTATCGCCCTGGGCCAAGCTCAAGCGCTCCAACGCCGGGCGGGCGGTCCCATCCCCGATGATCAGCAGGCGGTCCGTACTGCCGACGGCTTTGCGTTCGCGCAGTAGCCTCCACGCGGCGATTAGCACATCGACACCCTTGATCGGCACGAGGTTACCGACGAAGACGATCAGGCGCGCGTCGGGCGACAGCACGATGGCCGCGCGCGCCTCCTGCCGACGGCGCGGAGAAAAGATCGCCGGGTCATAGCCTGCGCAAGGGATGCACGAAAGGTTCCGTATCGACGACCCGGTCAATTTTTTAACCTTTGCTTCCAGATCTCTACTGACGACGATCACGCCCCTGGCGGAACCGAGAGCCCAGCGTATTTGAGGCCAAAGGGTCCGTCGCTTGGAGTAGACGTTGATGTCACTGCCGTGCGCCGTTATCACGAAGGGGATGCCCAGAAAGCGCGCCGCCAAGGCAACGCC
The DNA here is from genome assembly GCA_025356655.1 of Betaproteobacteria bacterium. GTDB lineage: Bacteria > Pseudomonadota > Gammaproteobacteria > Burkholderiales > SHXO01 > SHXO01. The sequence continues at coordinate 4,507 of JANXRW010000058.1, forward strand.
CACGCCGTCCGGGTAGGCGCAATGGGCATGCAGCACACAACGGTCTGTCGAGCGCATCAGTCGCCGGAGCGTTAGGATCACCCCCAGAAAATAACCCATACCCGAGAGCCACGGAAGTTTTGGAATCGCGACGAATCGGGGATGCTGTACCTGTATCTCCTCTGACATCTCGATTCGGGCAACGCGATTGAGCGCATGCCACCGCGGGATCCAGCTCAGGGGGGGCGCGTAGGGTAGCGGTGCCACCACATCAACGGGGCAAACCCGTCGCATCGCTCGGACGAGATGCCTCAAAAACACTGTCCGATGGGGTTCGGCCGAATTGGGGAAGAAGGTGGTTACCGTCACCACTCGGAGCTCGTCGATCATTTGGCTGGTGGAACTGAGCGACAGTAAGGGAGGCGGTGGCGCCGGGGGTGCTCTGCCCAGACGGCCGGGTGGGCGTGCCCCTGACACCTGCTGGAGGCGCGACCGAGCTCAGATAGCTTGGCTTGGCGATGTTTGCGGAGCATGGTTAACGCTTGATGGGCTCAGGGCTTGGGGGGGGGTAGAAGCACCGCTCGCGGCAGTGGCCAACTCCTGGCGCCTTGGACCGGTAGGCCCAGGGCGACGTTTGGCGCCGCTGGCAGACTTGGGCGGGAGTGTTGCCGCAGGGGTCCGTAGCCCAAAACAGGCGAGACTGATGGCGCAGATAACATAAATGCTCCAGTCATGCGGCTTCGCATCAAGGAAGGCTCTTACCACGACGCCGGAAATACCGATCAAGGCTGCTTTCCGGGTGGCTTCGACGATCGGCGCCGTCCCGGGCCCACCCTTGATCCTCAGCCCCTTGATAAGGTGATACAGCATCAGGACGAACGGGATGAAGCCGAAGGTCCCGCTGCCTGAGATGACTTCCACATAGGTGTTGTGAGAGACCTTGCCCTTCAAGTCGTGGCCCAGGTCCCGATACAGCGGCGCGTATTCGGCGAAGCGGCGGCTGCCGACCCCGAGAAAGGGATGATCCACGGTCATGGCCATGCCTGCCTTCCACAATTCGAGCCGACTCGATTCGGCATCCTCGGCCGTGTAGTCCCCATATTGATTTTCCGCGCGCTTGGCGTACTGGTAGGTGATCGCGGCGACGGAGATTACTGCGATCACGGGCAGCAACCAAAGGCGACGCCGACCTTCCATCCCGATGAGGATGATGAGGACGCCCTGGAACAGGAACGCGAGCATACCGCCCCTGGAGAGGGAAAGGAATGTTCCCAGGACACACGCCGCCAGCGATGCGGCCAACAGGAAGGTCTTGATGAAGCCCTTCTCGTGGCGCATGTACATAAACAGAAAGGGGACGACCTGGATGATGATAAAAGAGTAGTCGTTGTGATTGTCGTACATTCCGTAGGCGCCGGCACGTCCCGACGGCGGCTGCCCGTGGGGCAAGTATCCCCCCCAGCCCCAGGGCGAGACGCTGTATACACCATAGCCCACAATGAACATGCTTCCAAACATCATCCCCCATACATACCGGCGCAGCGACTCGGTGTCGCGCATGAGGAGAACTGAGATCGTGACAAAAAGGGCGTAGACGTACCAGAATCCGAATTCCTCGAGGATGCTCCACACCCCTCCCTGGTAAAGGGAGAGCACCTGCGCCAGCAGGAAAAGCGCCATGCTTACGAAGACGGCGTGCTGGAAGACGGGGCCGCGTGAGTAGGTGGACTTCTTGCCGAGGCCGAAAGCGAGGGCAACGACAGACGCAAGCAGCATCGGCTTGTAGTCGGCTATCTCAGGCCAGAGGATTCCTGGTTGGAGAAAGTTCATGAATGGATAAAGGAAACTCACCATGGCTTCGTTGGTTCCGCTCCCACTCCCGACGGACCGCTATCGCGGCTTCGCGGGTAGGGCCTTCAGCACCCAGCGTCGGATCAATGCCCGATCGGCGATGTTCAGGACCCCGAGAAGTGCACTCAAGGGTAGGAATGTCACGCTGAAAGCGATCGCGCTAATCAACAGGTTCAACAACGGCGAATGAGTGAGGTCGCGGCCAACGCGCGCGGCAAGGAGGCTGATCAGCGCCACAAGGACGGTCATCAGCGCCTCTGGAATCGGGAACATCTCCCAAACCGATGCTTTGATGAGGCGCCTAATCACCACGATGAAGAGGACGACCTGAAAGTACTGTGCGGCGACCGCGGCAATCGCAGGCCCATAAAAGCCGACCATTTTAAGAAGCGCGTAACTGGACACGACGGTGAATGAAACGGTGACCAGGTTGATGTAAAGAGCCAGTCGGGTCTTTCCATAGGCGGGAGGCACCGGGCTCAGAACAAACATGGCGAGCGGAAGGGCCAGAAGATAAATACGGAAGACGGGTGTGCCCGCGGCGTATCGGGTGGTGAACAACAGACTGATGAACTGGTCGGAGTAGGCGTACAGAAAGACGAAGCTCGGGAGCACGATGATGGCGAGGCGACGAACGGCCCCCCGGAGCACCCGCACGACCTCCGTCACATTACCGTCCCGGACCAGTGGCGGCAGCGTTGCCCTGAGTACGTTGGACACCGACGCCTGGAAGATGGCGTCAAGTGGGATTTCTAGCGCGCCCACGCTGTAGATGGCGAAATCTCGTGGAGTGAAGGACACGGCCAGCAGTGCCCGGTTAAATGCGTTGGCCAGGAGGGCTGCCAGGACTGAGAGCCCAATGGGGACGCTGTATCCTAGTTGGTCGGCTAAGAAAGTGGACCGATGCCATCCGGCGAATCGCACGCGACTGGCCAGCAGGAGGTACAGGCCGCGCACGACGAAGCGCAGGGCCGAGTAAAACACAATACCGCCCACGAGTCCCCAGAGCCCATAGCCAAGCCATAGGGGCCCGAGCAAGACCATCACGCGCAGCAGGATCTCACCGATCTCGAAACCGACGGCCTTCTGGTACCGATCCTGGGCGATCATAAAATGCATGGAGTGGTCGCTGGCGATCATGAAGGCCGTGGAGATCGCGTAGAGGCGGAGCAACTCCGCCATGGGCGGGTTGTTCATGGACCTGGCAATGAGCGGCGCGCCCAGTGCAAAGGCCAGGGCGACCAAGACGCCTGAGATCCCCAGGGCGAGCGACGTCTGCGCGATCAGAGTCGGGATCTTGTCCTTCGTCACATGGTGGTAAAAATAGTAGACGGAGGTTGGAAGGCCGAGGGTCATGACGCCTAGGGCCGTGTTTCCCAGCAGGAGTAGCTGCTGGTAGGTCCCATACTCCGTCTGGCTCAGCAGACGAACGAGAATGATCGGCATACAGAAGCCGACGGCGTACTTGACCAGTGTTCCAACGATCAGAAAGCCTGCTCGATCGGAGAGCGAGCTCATGAGCATTGCCCGATGCGAGGTGTCAGCCCACCTGGGCCAGTCGAGGGCGCCGTTGAGGCGGCCGTGAAACGGACTTGCGGCACCGGCCACGGCAGGCGGGCCCGTTCCGCGCAGCCTCGGGTCTCGCAGGATTCGAGGCGCACGCGGGCGATCCCTGTAGAACCGCCGCATCGAACCCCGCCCACCCACGGCAGCGGGGGCTTACCGTGGCTTCGGGCAACGCGATGGGCTGGTCGGCACTGTACCAACATAGGCAGGGGCGTCATTCGGGTGGTCGGGTCCGCCACGGTGATCCAGGTGTCGCGCAGTGGCCGAGACGGGAGGCGCCGGTGGCATCACCGCCGATTCTCTAGGAGCATTGGCAGGTGCCTAGCCTGCACGATATTAACGGCCGCCGCGCTGCCTGGGTTTAGCAACATATTTCCGCTTGCTTCAAGGCCGGGTTGCCAATCCGCTGGCACGCTTTGCACCGCCGCTGCTGAGCATAAACGCAGCTCAACCCGGCCGGTCGCGGTCAACGGCGCGCGCGGGCGGCAGCTGACGGGTCGGGCTGTTAGCCTCGTTCCTACACGCCGCCGCTAGGGTACCACGGGAGGTTCCGAGTCAGAACTCTCGGGCAACGGTGGACGGCGCAGCGGCGTCGCTCCCTCCCGCAGAGCCTTTGCGCTTTGAAGACGAGGGAACTGCGCTCCGCACTGTTGCGCCGGCACTGGCGCCAGGGGCTCGAGCGATGCACCAAAGTGGCGCGCGCGCCTCGATAGGACTGAGGCTGCGCGCTGCACGTGGACCTGCGGGCCCTAGTGTGGAATCATGGTTGGCAATGTCAGCCTCGCTGCGGCGGGTCCGCCGAAGCACGTGGCGCAGCCGCAAGTCCCAACCCTCGGGGCACGAACCTGGCAAGACCCCAAGGCATTCGTGCCAGCGGCCCTTGTGGTCCACGCGCTAGGGCGTCTGCGCTGCGCTGTCTGACGGCCTGCCACGCAGGGGCCGCCCGCCGCGCGGCACGGAGCTAATAAGAACGGGCTCCCGGGGGAAGCGTTCGCTTGGAGGTGTGAGTGTCGTCGCATTGTCCGGTTGTCGGTCTCATCGTCGTCGTTACGTGTCTTTGCCTGTACCCCGAAGGCGCCCGGGCGGATCCGATTGGGCCGGGAGGTCGTCCCCACATCTCCTACACGGACGTCCAATCCGGCCCCAACTCCGGGGGCGAAGCGGATCAAGGCGTCTATCTTTCTCTCTTCGGCAAGCATCTCGGGGCTGCCACTGGACTCGGCAAGGCGACGAAGGTCTTCATCGGGGGCGTGGAGGTGGCCAACTACCGCTCACTTGGGCCCTCCAGGGGCCGGCAGGATATCCAGCAGTTGACCGTTCAGATCGGAGCCCTAAAAGACTCGAAGCCGGGGGTTCCCTTGCCGGTTGAGGCTGTCGTTAACGGTGTGGCATCAAACCGAAATCTGAGCTTTACGATCAATCCGGGGCATATCTACTTCGTCAGTCCCGCAGGGTCGGACTGGAGCGGGGACGGCAGTTTCACCAGGCCGTACCGGACGGTGCAGACCAGTGCCGTCAACAACAATGGGGCGGCGGGGTGTCCTGCCCCGGCAGGTGAGCAAGCGGTGTCGGCTGCGGGGGTCTGGGGGCGGGTCGCGCCGGGGGATGTTCTGGTGCTTCGGGGTGGCATCTGGACCAGCGTGGGGAGGGATGAGTTTTTCCTGCGCGTGCAAAACAAATCGGGCAGTCGGCCCACCGGGCGTCCCGGATCCGGGCCGATCACCGTCATGGGGTACCCGGGCGAGACGGCTTTCGTCCACCGGACGAAGATCGCCGACGATCAGGACGGCGGTGGAATCAGTTCGGCCGACACGGAGCGCCAAAAGCTCGGTTGTGGAGCCTGGGTCACCGTGACCAATTTAAAAATAGAGGCAGGCTTGAACGACGGCCCGGTGAACACCCAGGAGGGGGCTCTGAACCCAGCGGGGAGCCATTGGCGGGTTGTCAATAACGAGCTTACAGCGAAGGGATGCATCTACAACACGAAGTGCCGAGCCGGTGGCGTGGCTGGCTCTGGCGCGGGGAACCAGTGGATCGGAAATCACGTGCATGACGTCTTCGACAAGCCCGATGGCTATACCGATTTCGAAAACCACGGCTTCTACATCGGTGGGCCAGGGTCCTTCGAGGTAGCCTTCAACCGGATCGAGGACATCTTTGGCGGGAACGGAATCCAGATCTACACGAAGTCGAAGGCGGGCCCGCCCATCGGCAATGCCCTCCTGCACCACAACCTCATCAGAAACGTAGGCAAGCACGGGATCAATATCAGCAGCGGGGCCGGATCTGGGGTTGCAATCTTCAATAACATCGTCCACGGCAGTGCAGTCGCCGCCTTGCGCATCTTTTCGGAAGACCTCTACGGCGCTCGGGTATTCAACAATACGTTCTACGATACGGACCGGTTGGGCTATGGGAAGCCGCGCGCAGCCATCATGAACGACGGAAACCTGCGAGCGGGTGCCCTAGAGTTCCGGAATAACATCGTGGTCGCTGGCGGAGCGGGGAGGGTTCTGACGGGTGGCTTGGTTGGCTTCTCCGCGCTCGCCGATGGGATGTCGCACAACCTTTGGTTCCTGGGGACGGGGCCGACACCGGGCCATTCCAGTAAAACCGCCGATCCCCTGTTTACCTCGACACTTAAAGGTGCCGAGGATTTCAGCCCGCGCCGAGGTAGTCCGGCGATCGACGGTGGCTCAGATCAAGTGGCACCCCTGGTAGTGGATGACTTCTACCTGCTCACGGCGCGCCCGCAGGGACAGGGATTCGACATCGGAGCCATCGAGGTGGCGCAGTGAGGCCTGCCGTTCGCGTAAGGGGCGTCGCCCCCCCGGTCCGGGCGTTGTTCCAGCGCTGGACAATGGACCCAGGGCATGGCTAAATGCGCCGCCGGACGCTGGGCGTGCCGTTGAATACCCCTAAGCCATCTTGATGGTTGTTTTTGATGGCATGTATTTTGCAGCCAAAACCATTTTGCCTGGAGATGGGCGCGGGATGCCTGATCGAACCAGGCACCGCAACCGTCCCCGGGGGCGGAGCGGGAATGCCTGTGGCGCCGATTCGGAAGCGGTCCGACACTTGGACAGCGGAGCTGAGACACAGTGGGTGTCTCCTAGGTTTGCCCGTGGCTTTACTGTGGGTCAAAAGGCGAACCGGTGGGAGTCGATCGCGCGACCGCGAGTGTTCTTCCGGGAACTGGAACGCAATTGATGCAGGGGCTGCGGGCCCAGCGATGGCGATCGGGCCATCCGTGCGGTGTGCCCGCGACGGCAGCAGGAAATCCTTCAAACCGGCAATGCAAAGTGCGTGGGTATGTCTAAAAAGCGCCTCGATCTCTGGCTGCCAAGTTTCTTTCTAGAAGCCGCCCCGAGGGCTCGCGGCCGGCAGCGCCGACGACGGGAACTCACGCATATCCTGTTTCTGGTCTGCGACCACTTCGAGCCACGTCACGGCATTGGCCGAGAGGAGCAAGCCGTGGAACGTCTGCAGGCATGGCATGAGGGGTACGCGGCGCTCCAGGCGCGGTGCCGCGCGAGGTTCGGCACGGCGCCGCTTCACACGTGGTTCTACCCGCCCCATCACGGCATCGGCTACTTATCCCAGCTATCGGACATGGTCTTTGATGGCCTGGGGGAGGTGGAACTCCATTACCACCATGACGGCGACACACCAGAGACGCTGCGCCGCGCGCTTTCTGGGACGGTGTCCGACTACCACAGGTGGGGGCACCTCCTTCAGGCCGGCGAGCAGCCGAGGAGCGCGTTCGGATTCATCCATGGTGACTGGGCGTTAAACAATGCCCGCGGTGGGAAGTTCTGCGGCGTCAACGATGAGGTCAGCCTGCTCCAGGATCTGGGCTGCTGGGGGGACTTTACGATGCCCTCGGGCGAGATCTGTCAGACGCGCAAGGTCAACTCGATATATTACGGCCTCGGGGACCCCGACCGTCCGAAGGCACACGACTGGGGCGTGGATGCCGAGGTAGGCCACGTGGATCCCCCGGGGCTCTTCATGATGCAAGGGCCGCTAGCCATCAACTGGTGGGCGCCGGGCTATCCGCGTGTGGAGAATGCGAGCCTGACCTCAGAGAATTGGGGCCGTCCGGACAGGATCAGGCAGTGGCTCGATTGCAACGTGCACGTGCACGGAAAGCCCGATTGGCAGTTCGTCAAACTGCACGCGCACGGCGCCATCGAGCGCGACTTCGACGCCTTGTTCGGCGACAAGGCATTCGAGACTCACAGAATCCTGAACGAGGAGTTCAACGATGGGGAGCGCTACCGGTTGCATTATGTCACTGCGCGGGAGGCCTATAACATCGCAAAGGCGGCGGAGCATGGGAAAACGGGTGACCCCAGCGAATGGCGCAACTATGTCGTGGGACGGCAGCCGCACGCTTTCTACGCGCTTGATGCCCCCCACGATCTGCTGCGCTGCGAAGACCAGCATTTGCATATCGAACGCATCGGCGAAGGGCACTCGGTGCGCCTGCGATCGCGCGTGGGGCCACTTCGGGCCGTGTGCGCAGACTTGGAATCGGTCGAGGTCAATGACCAATTGGGGACAGCGAGGCTCGAACTCCGGGCTGATGCCGGTGAGGTCCTGCTCGAGTTGGGCCCGGGGTGCGAACTAGGGCCCTTGGAAGGGGGCACATTGTCCGCCCTGACCCCCAACGATTCAGGGGCCACGGCGCGTCTGCTCGTGGGCAGGAAGTGCCTAGTCCGGTATCGTCGCGCTGGGAACTCCGATGGGCATTAAGTTCGGACAAAAGAGCGCCAGGGCGAGGGGCCCCAGGTGGAAGTAGTGTTCTGGTCCGCCGTGTTCCTCACCGCGTACCCCTACTTGGTTTACCCGCTACTCATGATCGCGCTGGGGCGACTCAAACCGCGCCCCGTTCACGCGCGGCCCGCTGAGCCGACAGTCACTGTCCTGATTCCTGCCTACAACGAGGCAGACGTAATCCGACAAACCCTAGAAAACAAGCTCTCCCAGAATTATCCGCGAGAGAAGCTGCAGATTCTTGTGGTTTCGGATCAGTCTGACGATGGCACCGACGATATCGTTCGGGAGTTCTCCTCCCAAGGGGTGCAGTTGCTGCGCAGGGAACGGCGCCAGGGCAAGGCCGCGGGCCTTAATGAGGCGGTACGGCACGCCACCGGAGAGATACTTGTCTTCAGTGATGGGAATTCCCTGTTTCATCCTGATGCGATCCGGAACCTAGTCGCCAATTTCGCCGATCCGGACGTGGGTTATGCCACCGGCGCCCTGGGTTTCTTCTCGGCCGAGGCGGGGCTCAGCGGTGACGGGGCAAGTGCCTATGTGCGGTTCGAGAACTGGCTGTGGCGGGCCGAGACCCTGGCCGGCTCGTCGATCGGCGTCAACGGCGGGGTGGACGCGATTCGCCGGGAACTCTATTGCGACGTACCGATCCAGTTGATCACCGATTTTGTGCTGCCGCTGACCGTCATTGCCGGCGGCAGGCGCGTGGTATTCGAGCCGCGGGCGCTCTCCAGGGAGGCGCCGAATGCCGAGTTGCGCTCGGAGTTCCGCATGCGCGTGCGCGTGGCGCTGCGAGCCCTTCAGGGGCTTTCTTACATGCGGCGGCTGCTTAACCCCGTGAAGTACCCGTTGACCGCCTTTTGTTTGGTTTCGCACAAGCTGGTGCGCTACATGGCTTTCGTTTTTCTGGCGCTGGCTCTCGGGTCAAATCTCAGCCTGGCCCTCCAGCAGGACGCCTATAGCCTAGTTCTCGCCCTACACCTAGGGGGCTACGCTCTGGGATTTTCTGGAATCTATGCAGTAGGGCCAAGGTGGCTGCAAAAATTGGGTGTGGTGCCCGGGTACCTGCTCATTACCTACGCGGCCTTCGCCGTTGGGACGTACAAGTTCCTGCGTGGCGAAAGCATGGCCACTTGGCGGCCGCGTGCCGGCGCCTGATGGCGCTCGGCGTAGCGCACCTGCGTTAAAGCACGTCCGTCTACCGTCGCCTCCGGGGCTTATTCGCGGGGATGGCGACGCCTGCTCAAGATCGTGAAGCGGGCCGCGCTGGAAGCCGCGTTCGCCTCGAATCGCGGGCGGAGAGTCCAGCCAACTGCTGGTAGCGATGTGGATCGGGCGTGCTGCGCACCCGCAGGAACTCATCGGTTTAAATGTGGGGCTCCCCGCCCGTAGCGCTTCACGATTTCTGCTCCGCAGTGACAAGCCCACGCTCAGGCGTTCATCCACAGATAAGGAGGGCCACCGGTGCGCTCCTTGCCAGGGGACATCTAACGAGCAGTGGCGGCGAAGCCATGAGGTGGCGAAGCCTCAGGTGGCGCAACCCTGCGTCGGCCTCGCGCAGGGGCTGCCCATCAGTCCGTTTTGCCGTCAGGCTGCGCTTCTTACCGTCGAGAGTTGCCCGTCTGCGATCGCCTGACCCACTGCCCAGGGGGCGACGGCCACTGCTCCATTGGTCGTCACCCTGGCGCCCCCAGCGCAACCGGAGGAACGGCCGACGCTGCCAGCCCCGTCGACAGGCGCTCAATTCCAGTGGGGCTGGAAACCAGGGCGGAAAAAAAGCCCTCCTGTGGAGGGCCATTCAGAAGGCTGGACGGCAGGCGCCGCCCAGCTCGTGCTCAATTCGCGCCGCGCCCTGTGAGTACCACGATGACGGTCTCGAACAGGATCAGGGTGTCAAGGAGCAGCGTGTGGTTCTTCACGTAGTACAGGTCATACTGCAACTTTTCCTGGGCATCCCGCACCGACGTTCCGTAGTGGTAGCGAACCTGCGCCCAGCCCGTGAGGCCGGGCTTAATGCTGTGACGGACGGAGTAGTAGGGGATTTCCTGCGTGAGTTGGTCGACGAAGAAGGGTCGCTCGGGCCGGGGCCCCACCAAACTCATCTGGCCAAACAAGACGCCTAGCAACTGTGGAAGCTCGTCGATCCGCAGTCGGCGGATCACCCGGCCGACACGCGTGATTCGGTCATCCTTGTTGGTCGCCCATCGGGGCTTTCCGTCCTTTTCGGCGTCGATTCGCATGCTGCGGAACTTCAGCACACGGAACGTTCGGCCGTTGAGTCCGACGCGCTCCTGCGAGTAAAAGATCGGGGCGCCGGTCTCCATGAAAATCGCCAATGCGGCGAGGATCATGACAGGCGCGGCGAGCAGAAGAAGCACGGCGGCGCAGGCGATATCGAAGAGGTTTTTGGAGATCCGACGCACCGCGTCTTGGCGGAACCCGGGACCAAAAATCAGCCAGCTCGCTTTTAATGACTCGATGCGGATCTGTCCGGCCCACATCTCGAAATAGCTCGACAGGTCAAGGACGCGGACTCCATAGAGCTTGCAATCTAGGAGTTCTCTCAGGGGCAACACCCCACCCCGACGTTGCGTCACTGCGATGACGATCTCGTCAATCTCTAGGTCCCGGGCGGTTTCAGTCAGCGATCGCGACGCCGGAAGGATGCGCCCGGGCGAGACGCAAGATGCGTCCTCGCCTTGGGTCGGGTAGAACCCCACCACCTCGACCCGACGTCCCACCCCTCGCAAGGAAATCTCCGCATCGACGGCAGCGGAGCCGCAGCCGAAAATGATGACCCGCTTGCGCGCTGTCAGCGAGTTGGAGCCGGGGTGCGTCCGCAGCGTAGCCAAGAAGGCCAGCGTACCTCCGAGCACTGCGGCGGCCAATATCCACGCGCCGTGCTCTCTAACGGTGGCCCCCTCAAGCACCAGCACCAAGGAGAGCGGCAGCGCCAGACAGGAAGCGACCAGAGCCTGTGTGCGCACCGACCCGAACCGGCCGTAGCGCAGACGGTCCGAGGCGCGCACGAAGGTCCCAAAGGCGAGCATGAGTAAAGCAGCAATCCCCAGGAAACTGGCTGCGACAAGAAATCGCTGTCGCATACTTGCGCCACCGCCTGCGGTGGCGAGTAGAACGCCGAACAGCACCAAGGCTAGATCGAGCAACACCAAGCGCAGACTTAGTCCAGATCGTGGTCCTAGCGCGAAGCGCGGGGGGCCGGCTTGCGCTGTGCCGCCTGCAAACATGGAGGTTCTCACGAGACACCGCCCAGACGAAATCTCCCTTGTTCTGGCATGGACAAACTATGTATGTTCGGTGTCGGCGGTAGAGCGTTACGGCTCGTCGCGGCCTGCGCGCTAGCCCTGCGAAAAGGCGTAGGGGCGAAGCTGCCGGTCGTAAACAGTTCAAGGATCGCTGCTTCCATGATCGGTCCCTCGTTCTTGTCTTGGGGTCGGAGAGGTGGTTCGTCTTCGCGTACGCGACGAACGACCACCCCATTATTTTTTGTTAAAAAGACTAACAACTATCTTCTTATCCACACCAAAAACCCATCGAATGGACATGACTAATATCTCTCATGTGCATCGCTTGAATGGGTCGTTAATCCTTGGCGTATTAGAGGGAAATTCTTTTCCCCGACCCGCGTAGAGTAGCCTATCCGAGGCGGGTGGCGTCAAGAATTGTGTGAGGTTTGTTGCCTAAGAGGAATGCTTCGCGCGACGTCTCGGGGCGCCTTGGAAGGTCTGCGCAAGGCGGGCGACCGCCCGGCAGACATTCCTCTGCAGCGGCGCGGCCGAACTCCCGTCGGGTGCGGTTGATTGTCCAATAGAGTCGACCTTGAACGAGGCAGGTATAGGGGAAGAAGCACCGGAGGGATTTTCCCCGCAAGGACCCTCCTGTGACGCGAACGGAGGGTCACCGGTCGGCGGTACTTGGTTCGTGGCCTTTTTTGACCTGATAGCGGGAGAACGACCCTAAGCGTTACATCGAGCGCGTGTATGGGCGCGTTGTCAAGGGTAAGCGAAATCAATAATAAAGAGCAGTCGTAAAGTATGCTAAAAGGAGAACGGCAGAACCAAAGCGTGGCATGGCGAACAGCGAGCTAGGCGTTGGCCGATGGATCCGCCGCGCATCTTTCTGGTCGGCGACGCGACGTACCAACGAGAGTCGATAGGGAGCGCCACAAAGCATGGTGGAGTTAGAAACCATGTCTCCCTACGTTGGCAGAAGCTCTGTTGACGGGTGCTCAGCCATCACGCCGTTATCGGACGGGAACTGGGCAGGTCTTCGAGATGCTTCCGTCCGCGCTCGGTCCAAGCCAACGCCAGGGGCCACAGTCTTCGCGGCGGGGACGGTCCCCTTTGGCTGTGCGTGGAGCGGTTCGCGCAGCTGGCCCGACGCCATGCGGTGGGTGAAGCGATTCCGTCGAAGCAGTGCTCCCCGGTTCGACAGTTACCCGCCAACGGTTCGCCGTGATCGCCGTGCCGACCTGCGTCCGCACCGCGTGGCGCATGGAAATCCAAGAACTTCTGACTTTGCAGACGCTGCACGAGCGCCGTTAACGGAAGCTCGACCTAGCATTGGCGCTAGGACCGAGGGGCCGGGGTGGGCACGCGGGGCCGCGCCGGAGCCGCTAACACTACCGGATGCTCGAGTCTGAGCACTCGAGCGGAAGGAGGAGAAGATGCTGATCGAGCATCCGATCGCAGGTGACGCCGGTAGTGCGCTCTACAGGTCTGGCGGAAAGACGGCGCTTCTCGACTCCCCGCGCCGGTGCGTCGAAAAAAGGCCGCAGCCAGGCCGCGTCTTGATTGGTACGCCGTGCGTCTTCACGGCTGCCCTCCTCCTCTGAGGCGCCGCGCAAGGGCGCAGAATTAGCCTGGACCTCGCGCGCGTCCGACTGTGGGCTGCCTACGGATTGCCCCAAGCCGCCGGGGGCGCTTCGCGCGGCGCGCCCCTGCCCCGCCAGCCCTCAGCGCCAGGATGCGACCCGCGCCAAGGGCAAGTGCCGCGAGCCCCCCCGCACCGTCACACTGACGCCGGAGTCGTCCTCGGGGTTGCCAGGTTCCTATTCCGCGCAGACGCCGCGACGGCGACTCCGCCGACGAGGGAAGGCTGCGGGGGGGGCAGCAGGGTACATCGAGGATGACGAACGACCGATGCGCTGAAGCGGTCTGAGCCACAGGGGCCCGCGAGCTGCCTGCGGCACGCGCGGGAGGCCAAACCGTCTCCTTCGGTGTACCTTCAAGGCAAAAGCCCGGTGTCACTAGGCGCCCCGCGTGAGCAGGTGCGTGTGGCTCCATGGCTCAGCGCTGGGTTGCATCCGCTGGGCGAATGAGCCCTCGCTGCGAGTTCCGGGGCACGCAGTGCGTCCGCTCAACGGGGGGGCAGCCCAGGCCAGCGCCCAAGTGACGTGCCCCGGCCAGAAGCTCCCCTTAGCGCCGGAAATCCCACGCGTGTGTCAGAAGGGACTGATGTTGCCCAGAGCTTCCCAGATGTAGTGCGTGAGCGTTGCGGCGCTCGCACACCAGCCGGTTTGGTTGTGGCCGCGTGTGCGAATCGTCGTGCCGTTGTCAGGGCCAAGGCAGAAGTCCTGCTTAATGGCGTCTTCGTTGGGGAACGGCCACAGCGCTGTACCGGTGACGGTCCCGCTGACGTAGCGGTTGACCACGGTGGCGCCGCGATCCCCACCATCACTTGCGCTGGCGTGGCCGGGCGTGGCGGCCTCGGTCCGCAACAGGAAGCGCAGCCCTGGGTCGACGGTTAGGAGGTTGGTGAGGGGAAGGTCATTGAAATTGGTGGTGCACGCGAACTTCAAGTTGTTCGTCCCCGTGATGCCGCCGTGTCTGTCGTCGAAGCAGGCCGGATGCGCCGATCCGGATTGATCGACTAGGTTGTCGCTGACCGTGACTGAACTCCAACTTGGCGTGGCGTCGACCCGGATCGCGGCGCCGTTGATTTTATAGACGGTGTTGTGGCGCAGCACGAGACTGTGGTGTCCACCGCCGGGTGTGGCCGGGTCCAATCTGTCGCTGGATGCCCAGATGCCCGCTACAGCAGCCTGTGAGGATGTGTAGTTGGCGATCACATTGTCGACGAGCGTCACCGTCCCTGGAAGTGAGGCTTGGCTGTCGATCTCGAAGACGCCGTTCAAGATCCCGGTCGTATTGAAGGCGATGTTGCCATACCAGGACACGGTGCCCAAGGGCAAGTTGGGAACCGAGGACGTCACGAAAAATGCGGAATGGTTGTCACTTGTGTTGTCGCCCGTTCCGTCGAAGTCGATAGTGATGTTGTTCTCGGCGATGGTGTTGTTTTCTGCATATACCGCGAGTCCTGCGCGGGGATTCCCGTCCACGGAGCCATCGTACCGAGTCACATTGCGGCGCAGGATGTTGTTGTTCCCGCCGTGAGCCATCATGCTGTACCGGCCCCCGAAGCCCCAGGCCCAGCACTCTTCGATCGTCACATGATTGCTTGCCTCGGAGGCAATGCCCATGCAGTTGTCGCAGGCCGGCGCGGGGTAGGCCGCACCCACCTGATGAAGATAGATGTTGGACGACTGCTCGACGTGCACAGGGCTTAGCAGTGGGGCAGTGTTCTTGCTGTGCAGGAACACGATATTGCCCACCTCGATGTTGTTGCCGTGGAAGATCTGCAACGGTATCCGTGCGAACTGCCCGTCGACGGTTACGGCGTGTGGCCGGTAGCCCAAGATTTTGGTGGGATGGCCTACGGACGGCCCGTCGGGAATTTCCCCGCTGCTGTAGGCACCGCCAAAGGCGCCGATCGTGTCGTTGTAGGTGCCGTCGTCCACATACAGGGTGTCGCCGCCCGCCATGGTGGTCAGCGCCTTGCGGAAGGTTGCGAAGCCGGTGGCGGGAGTCAGCCCGTCGTTGCTGTCGTTGCCGGTCGCGGCTACCCACCACACGCCGGCGGCAACGGGGTCGAAGCGAACGGTGGCCGCTGCGTCGGCACTGACATTAGTCAGCGTACAAGTCGTCGTGCTGCCAGAGGCGGCACACGCGCCACCCCAGAGGACGTTATAGCCTGCGGCGGGCACGGCCGTGAGCGTCACCAACGTGCCAGGGAGCACGACGGCCGAACAGGTAGTGGCACAGGCAGCCAGCGGGACCGGTACCGTGGCGACCGTGGTCAACCTGGCAACGGTGCTTCCCGAGTGCAGCACGTCCGTCATCGCCACCTGTACGTTGTAACTGGTCAGCGTTCCGCCACCGCTCCCCGCGCCGGCAGCGCCGCCGCCGCTGCCGCCGCCACATCCGGCCAGCGCGAGCAAAAATCCCGCAATCAGGGTGCGTCTAATTTGACCCAGAAAGGGCCTTTGCCGCGGCAGGTCCTGCTGGCGAGTTTGCTTGACGGTCATGTGCAACGCCCTTTGATTTGAAAGATGTTCAGTGGCGCCATGTTAGCGCGAAACCTGGCCGCAGTAGCCGCCTGCAAGATTGGGGCCACACAGCCCGTCGCAGTATCCTAGGCGCCGTCCCGTCGGGCGCCCGGTGCCCATTGGCCCGCCGGCAGGGGTGTTCCAGGATTTAGCGCAAACGTCGGGCGGTACCAGACCAGCACTTTCCGGGCGTGAGTCGCCCAGGGGCGGAACCCGGGGCGAGAAGCTCTGTCGAAAAAGCCGAGGGAAGAATACCCACGGCTGCCGGTTCCCGTGTGGCTTGCCATGGGTCCGCGTCATTCCGTCTATACTCTCGGCCTATCAACAGCGCAACACCCTAACCGGGCCATTGCAGTCGGACGTCGACGGGAAATCTTTACCGGCGATAGGACGTGGTGACCGGAGATGGCATTTTTTTTGCCTCCCGATCGGAGGGGCATTCCTTCAGGCGGTGAGAGTGAGCGGCTTGCGTCGAGGCATCCGAGATAGGGACCGGGCCGCAGAGCCATTGCGCACCGCGGTGGAGATCAGCACGGCTGGGTCGTTAGTCGCCTGGGTAACCAGCGATCGCGACTATTCGCTGATCGGGCGTGAAGTTCCCGTTTCGGGTGCGTGCCCGACCGCCTCTTCCGCTGTATTGCGCGGAACGCCTGACCGGCGACGGTCGCACCTTCGGCCAATCGGAGACGGGTCGTGTATCCGACCTTTAGGAATCTGACCAAGGATTTTCTGCAAGCCTATTTCCGGGGCAGTTTCCTCTGGCGTCTGCCCGCGACCAGCCAGGCCGTGGCCCTGACCTTCGACGATGGGCCCCACGCCGAACTCACCCCTGTTCTGCTTGACCTTCTGACCAAGTACGAGATCGTGGCCACTTTTTTTGTAATCGGTGCCCATGCCCGCAAAAATCCTGCCGTAATGCGGCGAATCGCCGCCGAAGGACACGGGTTGGGCGGGCATACCTTCAATCACCGCGAACTCGTCTCGCTATCGTCGACGGACTTGGCAGCGGAGTTGTCGGAGTGCCGGGAAGCGATTCGGGACATCACGGGTGTGGACACAGCGCTCTGTCGACCACCCCGGGGCAAGGTGGACCTCAAATCGCTCCGGCGCGTGAGCGCGCTGGGTTACCAGTTGGTGCACTGGAACCGCACCTACAGCGACTACCGGATGGAGTCCGCCGACATGCTGCTCGCGTCGCTGCGTGCGTCGCCAGTGAAGCCACGCGACATTGTGCTGCTTCACGACACGCTCCCGGTGACGGGGCAGGCGCTGGCCATCGCCATGCCGGAGTGGAACGCCGCAGGGTTGCGGTTCGTCCGTATCTGATCTTCACGCAAGCACTGCACACGGGCAAAGTGACCCAAAAGTGACCCAAAGCCGACCCAATGGACCTGCCAGCCCGCGTCGCTGTTGCGCGCACTGGGCGCGCCGACGGCTCTTGGAGCTTTTAGCGGGCCCGTTCGGGCTCCCGGGGCGAGTCCCCCCAGGGGCCACGCACTGAGGCTGATCCCTTGTGTTTCGGCGGCGTGTGACACGCGCAGTTCGCCCACCTCGGGGATCGGTGCCCCGTAGCAACCCCCAACCAGCCTTGGCCTATGCGAATCCTCTATCACCATCGAACCCAAGGGCAGGAGCCCGAGGGGATCCATATCCAGGCCATCGTCGACGCCCTGCGCGGGCTGGGCCACGAGTTGAGGGTGGTGGGTCCCGCCGTGGCGCCGCCCGCCCGGAATGCGCAACCGCGCGAGTCCTTGGCCGGGAGGGTCAAGCGCGCGGTGCCGCAGTGGGCGTTCGAACTGATCCAACTGGGCTACAACGCGGTCGTCTATCTGCGTCTGTGGCGGGAGGTGCGGGATTTCAAGCCGGACCTCATCTATGAGCGCTATGCCCTATTCAATTTTGCTGGCGTTCTGCTGGCGCGCCGGCATCGTGTGCCCCTGATCCTCGAGGTCAATACGCCCTACGCACAGGCGTGGGCCAAGTATTACGGCCTGTACCTGCGCGGCTGCGCGCGCTGGATAGAACGCAAGACACTAGTGGCTGCGGATCACGTGATCACGGTAACCGAGGCCCAGCGGGAGATGTTGTTGGGAATCGGTATCGATGCCGAGTGTCTGAGCGTGTGCCACAACGCCATCGACCCCGCTTGGTTTGACCCGGATCGGCATGACCCTGCACCCGTACGTGAGGCCTTGGGCCTTCACGGCCTCGTTGTCGGCTTCGTTGGCACGATGAATCGTTGGCAAGGCATCACCGAATTCCCCGGCGTTTTGCGGGAGGTCCTCGCCCGGTGTCCGGATGTGCAGTTCCTCTTTGTAGGTGACGGGGAGTTCCGCGGGAAATTGGAGACCTTCTGTCGTGAGGAGGGATTTGCCGGCCGCGTGGTCTTCGCGGGAAGAAAAGCGCATCAGGACATCCCCCCGCTGGTGGCGGCGATGGATATCGCCATCCTTTTGAATTCCAATCAATATGGCTCGCCGATGAAGATCTTCGAATACCTCGGCATGGCCAAGGCGGTCATCGCGCCTGGCGTGCGGCCGGTGAAGGAGGTGCTCGCCGACGGCGTGACCGGCCTCATCATCGAGCCGGGGGACGCGCCAGCCATGGCCCGCACCATCATCCGGTTGGCTGGCGACCCCGCCTTGCGCCAAGGGCTGGGGTCGGCCGGACGCTCCTACGTCGTAGGGCGCCACACCTGGCGGATGAATGCCCAAAAAATCATCGAGGTGCACGCTCAGATCCTCGCGAAACGGCGCTGATCGACGTTCGCTGAGCCGTCCGCACGTCAACGTTCGGGCCTTTTCACAGCCAGCGAGTCGTAGAGCGCCTCGTAGCGCGATGCCATCGCCTCGAGCGAGAAGTCCGATCGAACCCGAGCCTGGGCGGCGGCGGCGAACTGCAACCGCCGTGCGGGTTGATCCAACATCTCACCCAGTTGCGCGGAGAGGATTTGCGCGTCGCCACAGGGGAACAGCAGCCCGCTAACCCCGTTTTGGATGATCTCGGTGTTGCCGCCAACATCGCTCGCTACGACCGGAACCCCCGAGGCCATTGCTTCGAGCAGGGTGTTGGACATTCCTTCGCTCAGGGACGGCAGGACGAACAGGTCCAATGCAGCCAGTAATTCCGCCACCTCGTTGCGGTGGCCGGTGAAGAGGGTCCGTGATGCGAGCCCACGGGCGCGTGCGAGGGATTCCAAGGCGCCGCGCTCGGGGCCGTCGCCAACGAGGACAAGTCGGAGTCGGTCCAAGGGCAGTGCGCTCACCGCTTCCAGCAGAAGGCCATAGTTCTTGACCGGCACCAGACGTCCTACACTGCCAATCAGAATCTCCTCGGCGCCTACGCCGAGCGCCTCGCGCGCCTGCTCCCGCGCGGCGCCGCTGAAGGAGCGCGTGTCGACACCGTTAGGAAGCACCCGAATCTGAGTGCCCGGGATACCCACGTGTCGCACCAGGTCAGCCTTCAACTGACTCGACACGCAAAATGTCGCGTCGCTGAGGCGAGATAGGGCTCGTTGCACCCAGAAGCGCGCGCGGCTGTCGTCGAAAGTCCTACCGTGCTCGCTGTGCACCACGCAGGGTACCCCGGCAAGTTTGGCGGCGATCACCCCGTAATAGAACGCCTCCACGTTGCGCGTATGCACGATGTCGGGACGGACTTCCCGAAAGTGTTTCGCCATCCTCAGCAGCAAACGAAGGTCGTTGCCGCCCTTCCACCCCAGTTCATGGGTCAGCACGTCCGGTGCAGTGATCCTCGCTGCGAACTCCCCGGCGAGGCGCATGGCACAGACCGAGGACCGGAATCGCGTGCTGCTCAGCCGGTTGATGACGTTGACGACGCCGTTTTCCAATCCCCCCGGTTGAAGGCTGATTACAACATGAGCGATATGCAGTCGATGATCCATGGGCGGGTCATATTCTAGCGACGTCTGGCTGCGCCCTAGGACGTCGCCTGCCGCGTCGGCTGACGATGTCCAAGCGTTCCGTCGTCGGGTCTGAAGCCTATAGTTGGGCGAGTTCGCTGTGGAACGCGCGATCGATGCGGTCCCATTGGAAGTCCCGGGTCAGCTGGCGGAGGCGGCCTTCCACGCGGCTGAGATTGACGTAGTGGCGGAACTGCGACTTTAGGTCGGCTGCGCGAATACGCGGCTGCTCGGGATCGACTTCCCAGGGATGCATGTAGAACAACGCAGGCCTTCCGTCCTCGCGGTTGATCTTGTCGATCGCCCAACGCGATAGCCAGTAGGGAGCCAGCCGGAAGTAGCCGCCCCCGCCCGCCGGCAGATTACGCCCGAAGGCCCTTGCCGTGGAGATGGGGATTTCCACGAGTCCCTTGCGGCTGGCGTAGGGAAATCGCGGTGCGTCGGGCATGCCGTAGTGGTCGTGTGCGACGGGGTAGACGCTGGAACTGTAGCGATAGCCCGCCTGGGCAATGCAGTCGAAGGCCCAGGGGTTGCTCGCGCCCACCGAGAAGCTCGGCGCACGGTACCCTGAAACGGCACAGCCGCTCAGCGCCTCGAGGATCGCCTTCGCGCACTCGATATCCTCGGTGAATTCCTCGGGCGTTTGGTCGGTGGCACGCAGGTGGCCATAGCCGTGGCTGGCCAATTCGTGCCCGCCGGCCACGATCTTTCGTACCATTGCCGGATAGCGCTCCGCTAACCAGCCCAGGACAAAGAACGTGGCGTGGACCTGGTTCTCGCCGAACAGATCCAGAAGCAGGTCCATGTTGCGTTCGACCCGGCAGGGCATCGAGTCCCAAGTGTCGCGCGGGATGTAGGGCGCCATTGCGGATACCTGGAAGTAGTCCTCGACGTCGACGCTCAGTGCGTTAACCATCGGACCTGCGGCGCTTGGCCGTGCTCTCACGTTCGATACCTGCATTTGGTTCACCAATGGGTTTGGGTTTGCGGCGTTGCGCCTTCTCCGGGGGGCGCACCGCCGCTGTCACGACGCTCTGGCGGGGGCTGGGGAGCTTCCGGACAGCGATTTGATTGGGCCAGTCGCAGGAGCTCGTTCTCCAGTCGCTTTTGGCCCTCCTCCAGGCGAGTCAGAGCGGCCAGGAGGGCGGTCGTTGTCAGTGGCCGTTCACTGAAGGCGTCCGCGTCGCTGAGCGCCCCTGAGCCCAGCATTTCATCGGCGTACTCTGCAGCGACCTCGGCGACTTGGCTCGCGGAGATGTCCGCGCGTTCGGCGAGGTAGGCGCTGAGCAGCAGTCGGTCACACAGGGCGTTTATACGGCGCGGGATTCCCTGTGTGGCTGCGTGTATGGCTTCATAGCTTCCCGCGAGGAAGTAGGGCCGCCGCTGCCAGCCTGCGTGAGAGAGGCGGTGCTCGATATAGTGCCCCGTTTCAACAAGGTTTAACGGCCCGACATGGCAGGACGCGATGACTCGCTGGCCGAGTTGGCGCATCTCGGGACGTGCGAGATGTTCCCGGAACTCGGGTTGGCCGACGAGAAAGGTCTGCAGGAGCGCCTTGGAGTCCGTTTGAAAGTTCGACAACATGCGCAATTCCTCCACCGCCCCCAGGGTTAGGTTCTGCGCTTCGTCCACGATCAGGAGGCACCGCTTCCCCGAGCGTGCAATGCTCGCAAGGTGGGTTTGGATCCCGAGTAAGAGGTCTGCTTTCTGCTCGCCTCGCGTGACGATTCCGAAGCCCGCGGCGACCATCCGCAGCGTGTCGGTCGCGTCCAGGTGGGTGGTCACAAGGTTGGCCACGGCCAGCGCCCCGGGGTCGAGTCGCCGCAGGAGGTTGTGCACGAGCGTCGTTTTTCCTGCCCCGATCTCGCCAGTGACCACGATGAAGCCCTCTGCCTTGTGCACGCCGTAGGAGAGATACGCCATGGCGCGCCGGTGCTGCTCGCTCGCGAAGTAATAGGACGGATCCGGCGCTAGTTGGAAGGGGTTGGCTCGCAGGCCGAAATAAGCTTCGTACATTTGGGGGGGCGTCCGCCTAGAAGCGAATGGACAGGGAAACGACCGCGGCGTGTTCGCGGTAGCCCCCGTTCAGAGTACTGTCGAACCGCACCTGGCGCACGCCGATGGAGGCGATAGTGCCGGGTGAGACCTGGGACGAGAGCATGAGACTTTGGGAGTGCTGGGTGGACTGCAGACTGCTGTTGGTGACATCCCGACTGCTCAGGTGGGTGACAACGGCGGTCGTCGCCAGCGAGGGGGTGAGGCGATGGGACCAGGAAGCGCTATAGCTTGTCTGGACAATGTCGGCGTTCGCCTGTACGAGATCTCCCGCCAGGCCGACGTTCGCGCCGATATTCTGCTGCTCGGTCCGGTTGAACGTGAGGGCCACCGTATTTCGTGTACCTAGCATCGCTGCCGAGGCCTGCCGCGAGCGGTTGATGAAGAGCGACGACGTTACATAGCCACCACTCACCGGAGCGTTTGGAGCGATCCCGGTCTGATCGAGGCGAGCCTGCACGGCCTGCGACCGGGCCACGGGGTCCGGCAGGCTGCCGGCAAGGAGGTCGGTCATCAGCGAGTAGATCGAGCCTTGACCGGAACTGGCGATGAGGTTCGGCAGGCTGGCGACGTCGGCGGTGTCCGTGTACTTCCAGGCGGTGAGTCGCGTGCGGTAGTTCAGCTCGATGCTGTGGCCGCGGCCAAAGAAGCGGCGCTCTTCCAGTGCAGCCAGCCGCAGTCGCTCATTGGGTGCCCACTCCAGTCCCACCCCGGGGGTCCGCCCGCTTTGACCCCGCGGGCCCGCCACATCGGTGGTCTCATGGCCTTCGAGTAGTGAAAGATAGAACTGGGGGAGGACCTCGGCGCCCGCGCTGGCGTGAACGCGATCGTCGGTTCGCTCCCCCAGAACCGGATTGCGCACTGCGAGTCGATTAGCGTCGAATGCCCAGCGGAAGAATCCCGACGAAGGTCCGCTGCGGATCGTTGCGTTCCAGGTGGACTGGTGAGTGCGGGCCACACTCGTATCCCGAGCCTGCTCGTCCGTCGCGGCGTAGCGCAGCTCGTAGGCAGTCGTGCCGGAGATCATTCCTCGGATGTAGGGTGATACTTGAAACACCCCCGTTTGCGTCCGATTCGTGGTTGTGCTTGCCGCGTCCGAGGTGGCAGGACCAAAGGCGGATATATTCTGCTGCGAGATGTTGGCCACCGTATCGATGAAGAGCCAGCCTTGAACCAACTGCCCTGTCAGCATGGAGCTGAGCGCATGTTGGCTATTGTTTAGCTGTGGCTGACCCGAATAGACCAACTCATGAAACCGGTAGTCGACAGTGCCCTTGATGATTCCATCGTTGCCTTGCATGTGCACGCCGGGGGCGAGGTCTGAGGCCCACCCCCGACGTGCCAGCCCCGGAGTCGCAAGGGCCAGGTTGTCCGAGTAGGTTTCGGATAAAGAGACCTGAGGGGTGACCGTCCAGCGCTCCGTGTGCCGGGAGTAATCAACGGCCACCACGGGAGGGGCATCGGGGTAGAGTTCCAGTCGGCTGGGCTGTGGGGTCAAGACCACGGACTCAGCGGCCCCCGCGCCGAGAGTGGTCGATGCGCCCAGAAGCGCAAGGCAACCGACAACGAGCCTCGGGCGCATCTCGCGAGCGGACCAGGACGAGGTACACCCGCCCAGGACGCGCTGCAGGCTCGATGCTCCGACCGGCCGCCAGAATCGGCACGAGTTAGTCCTCCCGGATGCCATAGCCGTAGCCGTAGGCACCCTGGGCGGCCTGCGAAGCCCCGTTCAACACCATCAGTTTCACCGGACAGCTCTCGATGGCGGCCAGGGCCGCCGTCACGTCGCCGCGCTTCGTATGGTCGGCGCGCACGACCATCACGATCTGCCCCATGTGGGTCGCGAGGACTCTCGCCTCGGTCGTGGGCAGAAGGGGCGGGGCATCGAAGATAATGATCCGGTCCGGATAGCGCCCTGCAAGGTCTTCGACGAGGTGGGACATGACGTCGCTCGCGAGGAGCTCGTTGGCCCGCGCCGCGTGCGACCCGCTGGGCAGAAACGTCAATCGGTCCACGTTCGTGCGCAGCAGCACCTCGGAGAGGTCGGCGCAGCGTCCCTGCAGCAGATCGAGCAAGCCCTTGCGCGGGGACAGACCGAATAGTTTCAGCAGCGAGGGCCGGGCGACGTCGGCGTCGACCAGCAGCACGTGCCGCGAGACTTCCATGGTGATGCTCAGGGCCAAATTCACCGCGCAAAAGCTTTTTCCCTCCCCGGAAATAGCGCTGGTGACCATGATCAAGTTGCCATTCGGTATCAGCTCGGCGCCTTTGCCCGAGGCGTTGTCGAGCAAGGGCCGCTTGAGGATGCGAAATTCGTCGATCAGGGGAGAGGGCGCGCCCGGGGACCTCTGCATGCCCCAGCTCATCACGACCGAGAGATCCAGTTCGATCGCGGCCGAGGCCCGCGACGGCGGGGAGGACTCGCTGGCGCTTGCCAGGACGGCGTGAGGAGGCACCACGGAGGGCGCTGGTCGGTCGGGCAGGGCGCGCGAGGCCGCCGCTTCGGGTTGCGCCGGGTCTGCGTCTTGCGGTGGGACCAAGCGGAGCTCCTCGAGGCGCTTCGCTGCTTGTTCGATGAGGCTCATGGGGTCATCTCAGGCTGCCCGCGCCGTCATTATCGCCACGAACGCGAAGGCGCCGGCGTAGGCCAGAAAAAAGGCACCAAGGGTTGCGCCGAAGCGCAGGAGGTCACGCCGCTCGCGGCCTTTCGTGCCGTCGTCCGAGACTTGGGAGACCACGCCCAGAATGGGCAGCTCGGTGTGCAGCCGAAGCGCCGCGGAGTCGAAGAAGGTGGCGCTGAAGCGCACGCGCAGAAACGCCAACCCGATGCCCGAGCCCACGCCCAGCAGGAGCGTGATCGGCAAGAGCAGAAGCCGGTTGGGGCTCACTGGCCGAGGCGATACCCGCGGGGGGTCGATGATGCTAAAGTCGCCGAGCCCGGAGACCGCCTGCATTTCTCCGGAAATATTCGCCGACTCCCGTCGCGCAATAAGGCTCTCGTAGTTCTTCTTGTTGATTTCGTAGTCGCGGTTCAACTGCGCGAATTCCGCCTCGAGTTGAGGCATTAGCTTCGCTGAATCCTGCAGCGTTGTGTAGCGGCTCGCAAACTCAGCGGCGCGCGTGCGCAGGGAGGCGACCGTAGCTTCCGCTTGCGCCAGCGACACGCGGATTTGTTCCGAGGCCCGAGGCCCGGCAAACCGGTCTGCCGAGCTCTCGGGCGGGGGCGCCTCCGCGCCAGATGTGCCCAGCCGCCGCCTCTGCTCCTCTAAGTCGGCGATGGCGCGGCGCGCCTCGGAGACGTCGGGGTGGGCATCGGTGTACCGCTGCAGCAAGCCGCTGAGCGTACGCTGCAGCGCGTCGATTCGAGCATCGATGTCTGAGAGGGATCCCCCCGCACCGCGGCTGGAGCCACGGCCCGCGACCGAGCGCTCCTCGGCAGAAGCCACGCCGCGCTTGAGCGCGTCCCGGGCGTTCTCCGCTTCCCGAAGTTCCAGCTGCACCTGTCGCAGGGCAGCGCTGGCGTCGGAGAGGCGTACGAAAAAGTCCTTGCCTTGTCCCGGCGTCATCCCTGAGTAGCGCAGCCGAAACTCTTTAAGGCGGCCCTCCGCCTCCTGCAGCTTGGCCTCGTAAACACCAATCTCCTCGTCGATGAACCGGCGTGCGGTGTTCGAATCCGAGACGCGGTTGCCCTGGCCTGAATCGATGAATAGCTTCGCGAACAAGTCAACCATCCGCTTGGCCCGCTCCGGGTGCCGGTCCAGGAAGGAGACCTTGTAGAGGTTCGGGCGCCCGGCTTCTTGCAGCACCAGGGACTTGGCGACGGTGTCGACTAGGCGCTCGAGTTCTTCCGGGGACTTTGCGTCGCTGTCCAAGCCGACCGCATGGACGAGCTTCTCGACGTTTGGCCGGCTGATCAGTACCCGGCTAAGCATCGCGATGCGCTGGCCGATGTCCGGTTCCACCGTCATGCCCGCCATCAGCGGTTTGAGGATCGAGTCGGTGTTGACGAAGAGCCGCGCGGTCGCTTCGTATTTGTCGGGGATGAACATGATGCCGACGCTCGCGACGCCACCCACCACCCAAGCGGTGAACAGCGCAGGCCAGCGATGGCCCCACATACGGCGCAGCATGACGAGGTTGCGGTGCAGGAGGTCATCCATGACGCTTACGCTCTCGCTTGCTTAGGGGGCGGGCCCGAGCGCGGGCCAGCAGGAGTCATTGGGTCGGATCTCCGGTGACGGTCAGAACCAACTCTGGGGGATGATCAGCACATCACCTGGGCGCATTTCCACGTTTGCAGAAACGTCGCCGCGTTTGAGCAGGTCCCGCAGACGGACGCTATAGCGTTGATTTCCCTGCGCCGTGCGCAGGATCGTCGCCCGGTTCCCGTCGGCAAACTCCGTGATGCCACCGACGGCGATCATCACGTCGAGCAAGGTCATTTTCTGTTTGTAGGCCAGAGCCTGGGGCTTGGCTGCCTCTCCTACTACCCTGATCTGTTCGCTATAGGGCCCC
Source organism: Betaproteobacteria bacterium (assembly GCA_025356655.1). Lineage (GTDB taxonomy): Bacteria > Pseudomonadota > Gammaproteobacteria > Burkholderiales > SHXO01 > SHXO01. The sequence continues at coordinate 30,582 of JANXRW010000058.1, forward strand.
CCAAAACTGGTGACCACGACGTTGACCACGGGATCGCGGAGGTACTTCGACAGCGCCCGCTCGATGTCCCTGGCCAGCGCCGTCGGATCCTTGCCGATCGCGGGGATATCCTCGATCAACGGGCCGGCGATCTTTCCGTCCGGCCGCACGGGCACGGTCATGGACAAGTCAGGGTTTCGCCATACGACGATGTTGATCATGTCGCCCGGCCCGATGCGATAAACGTAAGACGAGGAGCCGGCCAGCGCGGGCGCCGGCGGGAAACTACTCGAACAGGCCCCCAGCAGCGCGGCCAGTCCCAGGGCGACGAGCCAGTTGCAAATGAACTGTTGTACGTACTTGGCAGGCATACTGGCTCCTCGCGCTCCGGTTCTGTGGGCGCTTCAGGTTCTCGGGAACGGCCGCAGGGCCCGGTACGTCGAGCCGGCTGCGACGCGCTCTCTGGGCCGTGTTCTTTGGGATATGGCCTCGCCGCCAGGAGCACGATTGGCTGCGACTCGCAGGCGGGCTAGCAACTGCCCGCCTCTTCAAGCGGCGTCTGCCCCCGCGGGTCCAGCTCCTCGACGGCCTAGCGAGATCCGCACTCCGCTTCGCTATTATCGCCTGCAAGCGCGCGACCCGCCCAATATCTCTCCCCAGCGGCTAGCTCTCGCCTGCTGCGGACCCATCCGCTGGCCCAAGTCTGGCCGGTTGCCTTCACGCACCCGGGCTTTAGGCGCTGGTGGGAGCAGCAAAAAGTATGCCGCAGGCGCTGCGCGGGCCGCGCCATCGCTCTAGGAGAGCGGCTTCACGTATCGGTTTCAGCCCGTCTGGCGGGTGAGTCGCGTGCGGTGGACCGTCGATTGCGTCGCCTGTGCGCCGCCCCTTGATGCTTGGCTCCGCAGGTCTCGCGTGACGCGGGTGGTAGAATGCGGGCGCTTGAAGGGACATCGGCTTGCCCGCGGCCTACGCCGGTATGGAACAGGCGCTTTTGGCGCTCGCCGGCGAGCGTGGGGGGCTTCTGCCTAAAATATTCCTGGCGTGGGCGGTGATGTCGGATCACAAGAGACTGCTTTTTCTGGATGCTCAACGCGGCGTTGCGATCACGCTTGTGGTGTTGTTTCACGCCTACGTTCGGTGGTCACAGATCGTGCCCTTCGGGCCGCGGTTCGCAGCGTTTCCCGTGTTTGCCTACGGCTGGCTCGGCGTGGACCTGTTTTTCCTGATCTCCGGCTTCGTCATCTTCATGACGCTGGAGAAATGCTCGAACTTCCGGGATTTCGCCTTCCGGCGCTGGCTTCGCCTGTTTCCGGCCATGTTGGTCTGTTCGCTATTCCTGTTGGTTACCGCGCCCCTGTTTCCCGAGCGGCCGCTCGGCCCTGCTAGTTTGCGCGACCTGCTTCCCGGCCTGACTTTCATCGAGCCCGAGTGGTGGGGGCGTCTGCTTCATTCGCCCCAGGGCGTCATCGACGGCTCGCTTTGGTCCATCTTCGTCGAGGTCAAGTTCTATGCCATCTTCGGATTCCTCTATTTCACCCTCGGTGGCGGCGCGGCGACCGCTGCACTGCTGGTCCTGGCAGGCCTTTGGGGGGCCTTGGAACCCGTCGCGCGATCGCTCGGGCTGGACTTCCCCGGGTTGAGTGTGCTTCGGACGCTGATGGAGGCTGCGAGCCTTCGGTACTTCGGCTGGTTTGCTGCGGGCGCGCTCTACTACCGCTACTTCCGGTACGGCAACTCGCGGGTCCTGGGGGCAGCCGTTCTTGCCTCCCTGGCTTCGGTGGCCATGCTTGAGGTATCCGACCCGGTCTCGAGGCTGGCCGCGCTGGTGATCGTGGCGTTCTTCACGGTTTCCATCGTGAGTCAGGCCTTCCAGGCGGCGCTGGGGAACCGGCTACTGCTGCTCCTGGGCATGATCAGCTACCCCCTCTACCTGCTGCACCAGAATCTGATGGTAGCCGCGACGGTGAAGCTCGGCCGTGCCGCTCCCTGGTTGCCGGGGATCCTGATGCCGGCCCTACCGATCACGCTGTTGGTGCTGCTGGGTTGGATCGTGGCGGTGCGGCTGGAGGGGCCTCTGCGGCGCGCCCTGAAGGCCTCACTGGGGCGCGTCGGGCAACCTGCAGCGGTCGATTCGCGGACCTAGCGTCTCATCGGAGCACCTGGCCACGGGGATTCCCGCTGCTCCCCCACCTGCGCTACCATTCCCCATGGCACTGTGAGGCACTGGATGGGCGGGTGCCCCAATGCCCAGCGCTTGCAGGGCTCGGCCGGGGAAATGTGCCGGGATTCGGCAGGAAGATCGATTGTGGACCAGCCGCCGGCACGGTGGCGCGAGGAGATGCCAGGGTGAAGTCTTTGGGGATGTTGGGGGCGAAGGGGCGGAGCGTTTTTGCGGCGCTACTGGTGTTTGTCGGGCTCGCGTGGGGCGGCATCGCGCTTGCCGATGATGATCTGGTCGTGCCCTCCGACGAAGCGACGGTGGCGCTGGGCAAAGAGCGCTTCGGCGCGAAGTGTGGTGGCTTCTGCCACGGGAGCGGCGGCAAGGGCGGTCGTGCGCCCTGCCTGATCTGCGGCCATTTCAAGCGGGGAGGGACGAACGCCGAGATCGCCAAGAACATCGCCGAAGGCGTCAAGGGGACCCCAATGGGTGCCTTCGGCGAGGTGTATTCGCCCGCCGAGATCGTCGCCATCATCTCCTTCCTGCGAGCGGAGCAGAAGAAAAAGGAAGCAGAGGGAAACTGAGACCCAGCCCGCCCGGGCTGGGTGGGGCGCGGCACCACGGGCACTTTGCGCCGCGGGGCGGCCCTTACGCGGCGAGCCGAAGTGCCCCCTCCTTCGAGATGCTTGCCTGCTCCAGGGCGAGCCTGATCGCTTCGATTTCCGCTGCGCTGATCTTGGTCAGTGGCGGTCTGACCACTGCTTTGTTCAGCCTGCCGAGGAGCACGAGCGCTTCCTTCATGCGGTTGTGCATGTCCAGAAACGGTGGCGCGTAAAAAACCTGCGACAAGGGCGCGATGCGGTCGTTGAGCGCGCGCGCCGCCTGCAGGTCGTCTGCGGCGACGGCGCGCAATAGTGCCACGTGGAGGTCGGCGATGACGCTGCCGGCGCCGGACAGCAGTCCCTTGGGTCCCATGCTCAAAGAGGCCATCAGCCACGACGAGTGGGTTGTGAGTACATTCACCGGACGGGAAAGGCTTTGGAATGTGCGGATGTGGCGCTCGTGCAGCATCGGGTCGTTGGACCAATCCTTGATCGCCAGGATGGACGGCACCTGATCGAACAACTGCAGGAGCGTATCGAAGGGGTAGCCTAGTCCGCCCGCCATGGGATATTGAAATGCAATGATGGGCAGATCTGTGGCGTCCGCAATGTGACGGAAGTGGGTCAGGGCCATTTCCGGGCGCAACTGGCCCCCCATGGACATGCTGTTGGGCGGGAACACCAGCAGGGCGGAAGCGCCCTCCCGGTCGGCCATGGCCGCTAGGCGCGCCGCCTCGAGGCTACCATCGGCGTAGATGCCATTGATTACCGGCACCTCGTCCCCGATCTCCGCCAACGAGCTTGCCAGGATCTGTTGTTGCTCGCCCGCGGAGCAGGCGTGCACTTCAGAAGCATGGCCATTGACCGTGACAGCGGCTACGCCGTCGACGAGAGCGCAGTCGCGCAGGTGCCGGCGGGTTTCTCGTTCGTTAATGCTCAAGTCATCGTTGAGCGCCAACAAGGTTGCCGGGATGACACCGCAGGGACGAAAGTTGTGAAAACGGCCCACATCATGCTCCGGTGTTCGTGTGGCGCTCTAGGGGCATTGAGTGAACGCCCCGCGCAGAACGCCGGTCCGGTCCGCCTCAGGGGGCAGCGACGGCCAGGGTGGCTTGGCCGCGTAGCACACCGCGCAACATCAAGATAGCGAGTATACCGCCCTCGAGGACCGCTATCCTGGGTGCCGCCAAGTCGCGGCGAGGTCTCGCTGGGTTACGCACCATCGCGACGCCGCGGGCGCACAGCGCCGTCGGGCTCGCGTTGCCGCCTTGTTCTGTTCTCCGTTGTACTGCTGGCGTGGAGATCAGTGCCCAGGAAGGCGCCGTGGCGAAGCGCCGGGAGTCGCCTCGCTTGGCCACCAGGGACGACGTTATGCTGCCACGAAATGGCCATGGGGGCTGCTCTGGGCGTTGCTGTTTTGACCCCGCCGTATGGCTTAAACCGCCCCCTTCGAATTTGAAGTGGGTGAGCGGGTGGCGTGAAGTTTGATGTGGCTGAACTCGAGTTTCCCCGCGATTAGCAAGAACGCCAGGCGCAGCGGGGGCGAAGCGCACGTATCGCGTGGCCTTGGGCCGGGTGGCCTCGATTCACGGCATCTCGCTCGAACAGGCGACGCGGGTAATCCTGCCCTTCATCCGAGCGTTGGCGGTCGATTGGGCCATCGTGATCGTTTTCCCGCAGGTCTCGCTCTTCCTGCCCTCTGTCGTCGGCCAGGGCCCCTGTCGTCGGCCGGGGATGGGAGCGAGACCGCCTTCGCAGCTAGCGATCCAGAGACTGCAGGAAGCGCTGGCGGGCAGCTTCCTCGCGCGCCACATCCTCGATCTCGCGGAGCACCCCGTCCACATCAGGCGGCGCCTCAGGGTGGGCGAAGAGGCCCGTGAGTACGGTGTCTGGCCGCAGCGAGCCGTCGCGGTAGAGCGCCCAGATTTCCTTGCCGTAGTCGGTGGAGCGCAGTTGCGGGTCAAAACGCGAGAAGAAGGCCGTGAGCGTCTCCACATCGCGCTCCAGCAGAACCTCCGCGCTATTGTTGGCTGCGGCGTCCACTGCCTGTGGCAGATCGATGATCACGGGGCCGTCCGCCCCGACCAGCACGTTGTACTCGGAGAGATCCCCGTGTACCACGCCCGTGCACAGCATCAGGACCACCTGGGAGAGCAGGAAACCGTGATATTGCTTGGCCACTTCCGGGGTAAATTCCAGGTCATTGAGGCGTGGGGCCGCGTGGCCTTCGCTGTCGGCCACCAATTCCATGACCAGCACGCCTTCCATGAAGTTGTAGGGCTGCGGGACGCGGACCCCGGCCGCGGCTAGGCGTCTCAACATCTCCGCCTCTGCGTTTTGCCAAGCGCTTTCCTGTTCCTGTCGACCGAAGCGCGAGCCCTTCTGCATCGCCCGCGCGCGGCGCGTGCTCTTCACTTTCCGTCCTTCCGTGTACTGCGCCGCTTGGCGAAAGCTACGCTTGCCCACCTCCTTGTAGACCTTCGCGCAGCGCACGTCGTCGCCGCAGCGGACGACATAGACGACCGCTTCTTTTCCGCTCATCAACTGGCGGAGTACCTCGTCGACGATGCCTTCCTCGACGAGCGGTTCGATACGGATGGGTGTCTTCATTGGCGCTTTCTCTATTGCGCTGCCGTGGCGCCGGGTCATTGAACGGAGTGATTCTACGCCACCTGTGCACCGCTGCTCTGGCAGCGGGTGCCACCGGGGCCTGCACTCAACGTAGGATTTGGCGTTCACCATCGCAGTGCAGCGCGCTGTCAACCCCGCAAGCGGCTTTATTCGTCGAACTCGGCCCGGTAGGCGCTCGCGAGGCCCGTGGGCTGAACGCTAAAACTTGCCGTGGTCGCAGCCGGGGTCGCCAGGGCCGCTGCGGGCGAGCGGAGGGTTAGCTCGGTGCGCTTGAGTGCGGGTCGACGCTTTTGGAGGGCGATCGCATTTCGGTTGAAGCGGCCCATCGCCAGGTTCAATGCAGTGACCTGCTCGCCCGTCACGGCCTGCTTGCGGGCGGATTCGGCGGGCACTTTCCGGCCGGCAAGCACATCGCTCCCACGCCCGAAATCCGCCAAGTCGGCAGCGAATCTCAGGCCATCTGGCCTTAACGTGATGCCCGGCAACCGGGGATCCCGGGCTTGTCTCGCAGGGGAGGGAAGACTTGGCTATGTGTGTCACGAAGGAGAGGTCATGATGACGGACTAGCGTTGGCAGCATGACTATCCATGCTCCTGATTGGATGGAGGAAGGCCCTCCGGACTGGCCGTGCAGGCGGACGGTCCAAACGACCCGGCGCTGCTGCGGCTCAATGGCTGTGGTGGTGAACGGTCCGGGAAAAGGCGGGAAGCTACCGTCACGTGAGGCTTGGGAAGTTGAGCGAAAGCAAACCGACCGATGAAGCGTCGAAATCTTGGACGATGTCAAAAGGGGCCTGTGTAGCCGAGCCCTGATCAGCGCGAAGGGAACCTGCTCATTGATCGCGCGGCATCCGGCGTATAGGCGGCAAGAGCCCAAGTCAGGCCAATCTGGGGAACGTGAGAACCTGCAATCGGCACGTATCGGGTTGCAGGGGCGGACATGCTCGTAGTAGCGATGAGGCCGCTGTAATGGCGGAGGAGCGAAGGGGCATGGGTTACCGAATTGCACACATCCCAACTCGCAAGAGGACGACGGCGTGACGCAAGGAAAAGCATTTGAAATACCGAAGGCGTTGGTCTGGGCATCCTACAAGTCGGTGCGTGCTAATCGTGGCGCACCGGGTTGTGATGGCCAGACGCTGACGCAGTTTGATGCAAATCGGGATCGCAACCTGTACAAGATCTGGAATCGTTTGAGCTCTGGGAGTTACTTCCCGCCTCCTGTCTTGGCGAAGTCAATTGGGTGCGGCTCTTTTTAATTTCCCTAAGATCTCGGCCTTGGATCATTTCACCTGCCGCAGGACCGGGACTTCGCGCCCTCGAACCGGCACGACTATACCGTCGGCATAGCGTGCGACGTGGTTGCGTTGGTATTCCTGTTTGATGTGGTACTCCCAGTAGGCGTCGAAGTCCCCGCTCGAGCGTA
>JANXRW010000072.1 GCA_025356655.1 Betaproteobacteria bacterium
GAGGGCCTGAATGGGAAGGTTAAAGTCACACTGAGAACATCCTACGGCTTTCGCACCTTCAAAGCCACGGAATTGGCGCTTTATCATGTACTTGGGAAATTGCCCGAGCCACCTATGGCCCACAGTTTCTGCTGACGAACCAAATAAAGAAGAAACCAGTTGGCTGCGCTGGGAAATTCTTGGTTTCCTAGATTGATGAAAAGATGGAATGCTTCAGCTTAGTTCCTGGATCACTCGATTTCGCAGTCGTCAATAGCCACTACTTTCTGCTTGGGGTCGACAAGACCTTGCCGGCCTGCGCTGCGCCAGCGGCGAGTGACCGCGGAAGGTTCATGGCATACCGTTGGCCAGGGGATTTGCTATCCTGCGGCTCTCAGCGGGTGCGCGGGCTTGGCGAGACGGCCCAGCGCAAAATGCCTCACGCGACCCCCTATCCACGTCAGGGAATCTAATATGCCTCGTCTGCTCCTTATTCTGCTCCTGCTCTTCCCCCTGCGGCTTCTGGCCGAGTCCGGCGGGGCCGATGAGGAACTGAACAAGCTGGCCTGGCAGAATGGCCCGACGGACGGGCCTATTGCCGGCAAGGCCTCGATCAAAGTTCCGGAGGGCTACGTCTTCCTGGACGAAAAGAACACTCGACGCTTTATCGAGCTCAATGGCAACCCGCCATCGGACGGCAACTACATGATCGCCCCCAAGGCGCTCAATTGGTTCTGCATCTTCTCCTTCAACGCCAGCGGCTACGTCAAGGACGACGAGACGATCGATCAGGACGAGTTGCTCAAGTCGCTGATGGCGTCCGATGCGCCGTCCAACGAACGGCGTCAAAGACTGGGCATGCGCCCGATTTATACCGACGGCTGGCAGGTGCCTCCCCACTATGATGCGGAGACCAAGCGCCTGGAATGGGGCCTGCGCCTGCGCACCAATGACGGTCAGACCAACGTGAACTACAGCGTGCGTCTGTTGGGCCGCACGGGGGTCATGAGTGCGATCCTGGTCGCGAGTACGCATACGCTGGACCTGGACATCAAGGCTTTCAAGGCCGCCCTGCGGGAGTTCAGCTACAGTCCGGGCGAGACCTACGCGGAGTTCAAGCAGGGCGACAAGGTGGCCGAGTACGGCTTGGCCGCGCTGATCCTCGGCGGCGCCGCCGCAGTCGCCACGAAGAAGGGGCTTTGGGCGGTGATTGCCAGCGGCGCCGTAGCTTTCTGGAAAGCCATCCTCGGAGTCCTCGTGGCCGCCGGTGCGGCAATCGGCAAATTTTTCGGCAAGAAGAAGGAGTGAGTCTGAGCCTGGAAGCCCAGTTCGTCCTGGTGGCGCTGGCCCTCTATGTCCATGACTCAGTCTTGCTGCTGCATCCGGATGAGGTCATCTTTTGGCCCGATCTCCGTGGCCGCTGGCATCTGGGCTTCAGTTCGGACAGTGCGCGGCTCGGCCGGCGCCAGCTCTATCTGCCCAGCTTGTGGGCAGTGCATCGCCCCATCTTCCGCGCACGTTGGGGCTATGAGACCCCGCTCGCGGGCTCCTCTCCGGGGTGGGACCGCCTGTGCCGGTTCCATCGCGGGCTCTCGTTCCTGGTGGCCGGCGCGGCGGCCAGCGTCTTTCTCCTCCTCCCCGCCGCCCTGATCCTGCGCCTGCCCGATCGTTTCCTTCTGGCGGTGATCGCCCTCGCCTATGTCTTCGTCCTTGCCTCGCTGATCCGGGTGTGGGTGATGCGCGAACACTGCCCCTTGAGCCGGGGCAAACTCCTCGCCGTTACCTTCGAGTGCCTGATCTGTCCTCCCATTGCAGCCAATCTGCTCCGCCGGCTCTCGCTGGCCGTGAAGGTCGACCAGGACGCTGCGGCAGCGGCCGCTCAACTACTCGGTCAGCAAGCCTGGGACACGGCGAGGGACGCATTCGTCACGCGCCTGCGGCAGCAAATGGAACTGGAGGAACCCGGTAGCGCGCGCTACGAGCAGTTGGCTGCCCGGGGCGGGAAGTTGGTTTTGGCGGAGTCGGCCTGATGATTCAGGTCGCCCCGAATTGCAAACCGGCGCTGACCCTAAGGAGGTTGACCTGAATGAAACTTTTGCTGCTGCTGTTCTCCGGCGTCAAGGCCAGTAAGCTGCTGCTCTCTGCCGGCAGCATGGTCCTGTCCGTCTTTGCCTACGCCCTGCTATTCGGGTGGAAATACGCCATGGGGCTGGTCTTTCTAATCCTGATTCATGAACTCGGGCACTACTTGGCCGCGCGGCAGCGCGGTCTGAACGTTGGACTGCCCACCTTCATTCCGTTCCTCGGCGCCTGGATCGAACTGAAGGAGCAGCCCATGGACGCGGAGACCGAAGCGTACGTGGCCATGGCGGGCCCCGTACTGGGGAGTCTGGCCGCTTTCGCCTGCTATCTGCTGTTCACCGAGACCGGTGAGCGGATGCTCCTGGCGCTGGCCTTCTCGGGGTTCATGCTCAATTTGTTCAACCTGATCCCGCTGCGCCCACTCGATGGCGGGCGCATCGTTGGCGTGGTCTCTACCCGGATCTGGTACCTGGGTATCCCGCTACTGTTGGGACTTTTCTTCTGGCGCCCGAGCCCCATTCTGCTGGTGGTGGTCGTCTGCGCCGCACCGGGCGTCATCCGGATGCTGCGCGGTGTGCATGCGGAGGGCGAGCCGTATTTCGCTGCGCCGCTAAACGTCCGGATTGGCTACGGGGTGCAGTATCTGCTGCTGGTTCTGTTTCTTGCCCTGATCTCTTTCCAGATTCACGAGCAACTGGGCGCGGCCGGCGTCTGAGTGCGGTGGCCTGCCGCCGAGGCGCAGCGGCGGGCATATTGCATCTGTGGGGGGGGTATTCACGCTAAACCGGCCCCCGGGGGGGGGCGGGTGACTTCCTCGATACGCCCGTTGCCCCCGTGGCCTGGGGCGGTCGGGTATCGTGCTGGCCGCGAACGCATACTCAAGGGGAGGTGGCCCGGCCTCGCGCCGGGCCACCGTTGCGGCTTAGCGGCCTCGGGTGCCAGGGGCGCGCCCGCCTAGCAGGGCGGGGGTGGCCGACGCTCGGCGGCCGGTCGGGGCCCGGGCGGGCTGAGCCGCGGGCGCGCCGCCGGTGCGCGTAGCTTGACTGTCGCGGGGCGGGGTTGCACGGGCGGTGTTTCCGCTCGAGGCGCCACGCGGCTGCGCGCTGCCTCGATTACCGTTGTGTTGTCCAGGCCGAGCCGCGGATGGGCCACTGCGGCCACGCCCCGGATTCTGCCTCGGGCGCTCGGGTCGATCATCGGTTTCGTCAGCTTTCGGCGCTGCCGGGGGCTGAAAATCCAGAGCCTGGCGGCGTTCGATTTTTAGGCGGGTGAGCCGTTCCACGGCCGCGAGCAGCGGGGCATCCTCGGCGCACACCAATGACAGCGCCTCTCCCGTGCATCCCGCGCGCCCCGTGCGCCCGATCCGATGGACATAGTCCTCGGCGACCATGGGCAGATCGAAGTTCACGACGTGGGGCAACTCCTCGATGTCCAGGCCGCGGGCAGCGATATCCGTAGCCACCAGCACGCGCAGTTCCCCGCTCTTGAAGTCCGCGAGCGAGCGGGTTCGCCGCGACTGACTCTTGTTGCCATGGATGGCGTCAGCACTGATCCCATCGCGCACCAACTGCTGGGCCAGGCGGTTGGCGCCATGCTTGGTCTTGGTAAACACCAGCACCTGGTCCCAGCCACCCCGGCTGATCAGGTGCGTGAGCAGTTCGCGCTTGTGTTCCTTGCGCACCATGTAAACAGCCTGAGTCACCAACTCCGAGGCGGAGTTCTTGGGGGAGGCGTCGACACTAGCCGGGTTGGACAGGAAGGATGAGGCCAGTGAGCGGATTTCTTCCGAGAAGGTGGCGGAGAAAAGCAGGTTTTGTCGCTTCGCAGGCAGTAGAGCGAGGATCTTCCGGATGTCGCGGATGAAGCCCATGTCGAGCATGCGATCGGCCTCGTCCAGCACGAGGAATTCAACCTGCGAGAGGTTGACCGTGCGCTGGCCCACGTGGTCGAGCAGGCGCCCGGGCGTCGCCACGAGGATATCGGTGCCGGCCTTGAGCGCGTCGATCTGGCGGTTGATGTTGACACCGCCAAAGACGACGGTCGAAGAAAGGCCGAGGTACTTGCCGTATTCCCGGAAGCTCTCCTCCACCTGGCTCGCCAGTTCCCGGGTGGGGGTCAGCACCAGTGCGCGTGGAGCGCGCCCGCGCGCCTTGGTCGCGCCCTGAAAGAGCAGTTGCAGAAGCGGCAGGGCGAAGCCCGCCGTTTTGCCGGTGCCCGTGCGGGCCGCACCCAGCAGGTCTCGGCCTTGTAACACCACCGGGATGGCCTGCTGTTGAATGGGGGTGGGGTCGGTATAGCCTTGGTCGCTGACAGCACGAACGAGCTCAGCGTTCAGGCCGAGTCGGGCGAAATTTGAATCGATGGTAGCAGCTCCTGCGACCAGCCTGCCCGGGGGCTTGGGGCCCCCGCACCGTCGCAGGCGCAGTCGGGTAAATTCGGGTAACCCTCGGGCCGCGGTCTGCCAGGGGGGCAGGCGCTCGCGGGCGGTGGGGTATGACGGCGATGGCCAGTGCCGCGCGGAAATGCTGCGATGCACTATGCCTGCGGCGGACTATACACGGTTTATGCGGTCGCGTCCCCGCCGGTTTTACCCCATTCGGGCGACTGTCCAGGGCCGGAAATCCCGTCCGGACGGGGCGCGGCGGCAGCGAAGCTCACAACATTGTGAGATTTAACAGCAAATGACAAAGGTTTTGCAGTGACACAACCCTGTGGACGAAGTGCCCTCGTAAAGTTCGTTCCGACGGCTGACGCAGGCCACCGAGCCGAGCGTGGCGCCAGATTAGAAGAACCCAGCACAGCATCCACAGGAGATCCGCAAATGAAACGTCTGCTCATCGCTGCCGCGCTGTTTGGCGCGTTTACCCAAGCGCACGCCTACACCATCAACTTCGGCGGTCATTCCGTCGCGGGCGAGGGGCAATACACCGACGTGGCCGGTGCCACGACCACCACCTTCAACGATGGGCTGATGCCGGCTGACTATACCGGCGGTGCCGTGGTCAACGTCACCAACGGAATCACCGCGGCCCCTCCCGCAGACAGCAGCTACTACTACACGGTGGGGCCCAGCCATAACAGCGGGTTGCCCGGCTTGATCTCCCTGGGGCTGAGCAGCTACTTCGGCTTCTACACCGGCTCCATGGACAGCTACAACAGCTTGGAACTCTATCGCGGCGGCAACAAGCTGGCCACCATCGGCGGCGACGCCTTTGCCGCGTTGGTCAATACCAGCGCCAACGGTGACCGCAGCAAATCCGTCTTCGTGAACATCTTCTCGGACAACTCCAGCGAGTACTTCGATCAGGTGAAGCTGCTCTCTTCCAGCAACGCCTTCGAAACCGACAACCACGCCGCCTTGGCTGTCCCTGAGCCCGGCAGCGTCGCCCTGCTGGGTGCCGGCTTGGGTCTGCTGGTTATGACGGCCCGTCGTCGCGGGAAGTAAGCGCTCACCAGCCGGTCTCGGGTTCAAGGGGCCGGGTTGGGCGTGGGGCAGTCCCCCTCGCTCCTTGCTCACCCCCGCTCCCGAAGGTCTTGCCGGGAGCGGGGGCGGTCTTGCCAAGTTTTTCGCTTTGCCGCATGATACTCGGCCGGGCCCTTGGGTTGTGGCCATAACGTATTGAATTAGCGGTTCATTCCATTTCTGCCCTAACGCTTCCCTTGTTCGTCGCGTTGTCCGTCGTGCGGATTGCCGCGGCCGCTGTTGCTCGACGCGCCAGGATCTCGGCCCGTTGGGCCACGCTCCTGTGGGTGATCGTCCCTATGGACGCCTGCCTCGCGCGGGACCTTCCCGTCGACGTCGCCTACGGTCAAATGACCTCCCTTGACTACCCCTACGCGACGATCAAGGGCCACACCTTCCACTTTGCGCCCGGCTGTACCATTCGCAATGAGCGCAACCTTATCGTGGTTCCCCAGTCGGCTCCACGGGCAGGCGCCGTGCTGTTCCGGCTCGACCCCGCAGGTGACCTGATCGCCGTGTGGGTCCTTACTGCGGACGAGGCCGCAGCCGCCAAAGCCCGGCGCGCCCCGTAGCGCCATGGCGGGCAAGCTCTACATCAAGACCTTTGGTTGCCAAATGAACGAGTATGACTCGTCGCGCATGGCAGACCTCTTGGCGGACACCGAGGCGATGGTCCTGACGCAGGATCCAAGGGACGCCTCGCTGATCCTGCTCAACACCTGCTCGGTGCGCGAGAAAGCGCAGGACAAGGTCTTCTCCGACCTGGGGCGCCTGCGCGAGCTGAAACGGGCCAACCCCGAACTGCTCATTGGCGTCGGTGGCTGCGTGGCCAGTCAGGAAGGTGAAGAAATCGTCGCCCGCGCGCCTTACGTTGACATGGTATTCGGGCCGCAGACACTGCACCGCCTGCCGGATATGATTGCAGCGAGGCGCCGGACCGGGCGCCCTCAGGTCGACATTTCCTTCCCCGAGATCGAGAAGTTTGATCGCCTGCCGCCCCCCAGGGTGGAAGGACCTTGCGCCTTCGTGTCCATCATGGAGGGCTGCAGCAAATATTGCAGCTTTTGCGTGGTGCCCTATACCCGTGGCGAGGAGGTTTCCCGCCCCCTCGAGCAAGTCCTCGAGGAGGTGGCTGGTCTCGCCGACGAGGGGGTACGCGAGGTCACCCTGCTAGGCCAGAACGTCAATGCCTACCGGGGCCCGCGGGGTGGCGGGCCGCCGGCCGACTTGGCGTCGCTCCTCGACTACCTGGCTGAGGTGCCGGGGTTATCGCGAATCCGCTATACCACGTCACATCCCAAGGAATTCACCCAGCGCCTTATCGACGCCCACGGACGTCTCCCGCTACTGGGTGATCAGGTCCACTTGCCCGTGCAGTCCGGCTCCGACCGTATTCTGTCCGGCATGAAACGCGGCTACACGGCGCTGGAGTACAAGTCGATCGTTCGGCGCCTGCGTAGCGCGAACCCGGCCGTGTGCATCGGATCGGACTTCATCGTGGGCTTCCCTGGCGAAACGGAGGCCGATTTCCAAGCGACCCTACGCCTGGTGGACGACGTCGGCTTCGATGGTGGCTACAGTTTCCTCTATAGTCCCCGACCTGGGACCCCAGCGGCGTCGCTTTCGGATGCAACCCCTCAGGAGGAGAAGGCCGGGCGCCTGGAGCGTTTACAGGCGCGCTTGGGCGCGCTGGCTGATGGCATCAGTGCAGGCATGGTGGGGCAGGTCGAGGAGGTGCTGGTGGAGGGCCCCTCGCGCAAGGACCCGCTGGAGTCCAGCGGGCGCACCCGCAACAACCGGATGGTCAATTTTGCGGCGACGGGAGTCGCTCCCGGCAGCCTTGTGCGGGTGCGTATCACCGCGGCGCTGGCGCATTCGCTCCGAGGCGAGATTGCTGCCCCCTGACGCGACCCCGCACCTGGTTTCCTTCACGCCCGTGGACAACGAGCGCTTGGCTAATCTGTGCGGGGCGCTCGATGAGAACCTGAAGCAGATTGAAGCCGCCCTGGACGTGCAAATCGCACGCCGCGGGGAGCACTTCAGCGTGGTCGGCGATGCCCGACAGTCGCGCCTTGCTCTGGAAGTACTTCGCCGCTTTTACGAACTCGCGGCGCGCGATCTCAGTGCGGAGGACGTGCAACTGGGGTTGGTGGAGGTGGCGCTGCCCCACCCTCCGGCGGACCTGCGCGCCGGTGAGCCCACGCTCCTGACGCGGCGCCGCGATCTGCGCGGGCGCACGCCCCGCCAGGTTCAGTACCTGCGCCAGATCCTCGACCATGAATGCACCTTCGGGATTGGCCCCGCAGGCACGGGTAAGACCTACCTCGCCGTGGCCTGCGGCGTGGACGCGCTGGAGCGCGATCTGGTCAAGCGCATCGTGCTCGTGCGCCCAGCCGTGGAGGCGGGCGAGCGCCTGGGGTTTCTGCCCGGGGACATGACGCAGAAGGTGGACCCCTATTTGCGCCCGCTGTACGATGCGCTCTACGATCTCATGGGTTATGAGAAAGTGGGGCGTTTGTTCGAGCGCGGTGCGATCGAAATCGCCCCCCTGGCCTTCATGCGCGGACGCACCCTGAACCACTCGTTCATTATCCTCGACGAGGCACAGAACACCACGCCCGAGCAGATGAAGATGTTCCTCACGCGCATCGGGTTCGGGGCGAAGGCCGTGATCACCGGCGACGTGACCCAGGTGGACTTGGCACGCGGCCAGAAAAGCGGCCTGGCCGATGCGCAGGAGGTGCTGACGGAAGTCCGTGGCATCGCCTTTAGCTACTTCACCAGCGAGGACGTCGTGCGCCACCCCTTGGTCGGGCGCATCGTCAACGCCTACGAAGCGCGTGCGCGCGCTGGGACTGTTGCCGGCCGATGAGCGTGGCGCCGACGCAGCCCCTGAGCCTCACCATCCAACGTGCCACGCGGGCTACGCCGGTGCCGCGTGCCGCGCTGCTGCGGCGCGCCGCCCAGGCGGCGTCGCAACGCCCGGGCGAGGTCACCCTGCGCGTGGTGGGAGAAGCCGAAGGCCGGCGGCTTAATCGCGACTACCGGGGCAAGGACTACGCCACCAACGTACTGAGCTTCGCCTACGACGATGCACCAGCGGTGTGCGGGGACCTGGTGCTCTGCGCGCCGGTGCTGCAGCGCGAGGCGGCCGAACAGGGCAAGTCGCTAGAGGCACATTACGCCCACCTAGTGGTGCATGGTTTGCTTCACTTACAGGGTTATGACCACGAGGACGAAGATGACGCGGTCCGTATGGAACAGATCGAGCGCCGGATTGTCATGGAGCTTGGTTATTCTGATCCCTATCCGGGGGAGCCTGTCTAGCAATCCCCCGACTGCCCAAGGGCGATGACAGCCATGGAAGTCCGTTCCAAACCGACGCTGCTCGAGCGCATCGGTGCATTCCTTCTGCGCGAACCCGAAGATCGCGACCAACTGGTGGAACTGTTGCGCTCGGCTTACGAGCGCAACTTGATGGATGCCGACGCCCTTGGAATGATCGAGGGTGTGCTCCAGGTGGCGGACTTGCAGGCGCGTGAAATCATGGTGCCGCGTGCCCAGGTAGACCTGGTGGACATAAACGATTCGCCGGCGCAGATCGTCGCCGATGTGGTCGCCTCAGGCCATTCCCGTTTTCCGGTCGTCGATGGCGACAAGGACAACGTGATCGGGATACTGCTGGCAAAGGACATGCTGCGGCACTTTGCCGGCCACGAGGCGGACCTGCGCGACATGCTTCGCCCGGCGGTTTTTATTCCCGAATCCAAGCGGCTCAATGTGCTGCTGAAGGACTTCCGTCGCAACCGCAACCACATGGCCATCGTGGTCAACGAGTATAGCGGCGTCGCCGGACTGGTCACGATCGAGGACGTGCTGGAGCAGATCGTGGGTGAGATCGAGGACGAATACGACTTCGATGAGCCGGAGGACAACATCCTGCTCGACGCTGACGGCCGTTATCGGGTGAAGGCCCACACAGAGATATCAGATTTCAACGAGGTCTTCGGCACGGCGTTCGCCGACGAGGAGTACGACACCGTGGGCGGTATCGTCCTGAAAGCGCTCGGGCGCTTGCCCAAGCGCGGGGAGGAGGTGGAACTGCCAGGGCTACGCTTCAAGGTTCTGCGCGCAGACAGCCGCCGGTTGCACTCGCTGCTAGTGGAGAGGGTCAAGGCGCCGGAATGACGCTGCGCGCACTGGCAGCGCTGGGGCTTGGGGCGCTCGCCATTGCGGGCTTCGCTCCGTGGGGCTGGTTCGCAATTCCCTTATTGGCGCTGGCCGGGCTGGCGTGGCTCTGGCAAGGCGCGGCGAATCCTCGCGCGGCGGCCCTGCTAGGTCTGTGCTTCGGCGTTGGCTTTTTCGGCACCGGCGTGAGTTGGATCTACGTCAGCTTGCACGATTTCGGCGAGATGCCGCTACTCCTTGCGGGCCTCGCCACGGCAGGGTTTTGCCTCTTCCTGGCGCTCTTCCCGGCCCTGGCCGGGTGGCTTTTCCTGCGCTTGGGCGCGGGCGGGGGCCTGCGCGGCGCGCTGCGCTTCGCCGCCGCCTGGACCCTGGTGGAGTGGCTGCGTGGCACGGTGTTCACGGGCTTTCCCTGGCTCTCGGTCGGCTATTCCCAGGTCCCCACCAGTCCGCTCGCAGGCTACGCGCCGATTCTGGGAACCTATGGCACCTCGCTCGCCGTGGCGCTTTCCGCTGGCCTCTTCGCGGCCTTCGCGGCGGATGTCCGCGGGGTAGGCGCGAGCGCGCTGCGCGGTCCCTCGGCCTGGGGGCTGGCGGCGGTCTGGGCGCTGGGCGGAGCGCTCACCCTGGTGCACTGGACCGCACCTGCCGGCGCCGCACTGGAGGTGGCGCTGGTACAGGGCAACATTGCCCAGGACATGAAGTGGCGGCCGCAGTGGCTGCGCGCCACGCTCGAGACGTACGAGAAACTCACCTTGTCCGCGCGCGGACGGCTGCTGGTGCTGCCGGAGACGGCGCTGCCCATGCTCAATGTGGATGTTCCCGCGGCTTATGTCCGCCGTCTCTCGGCGCATGCTCAGGCCCAGGGCGCCGACCTGCTGCTCGGACTCCCCGAGTATGTACCGGGCGAGCAACCCCGGTACTACAACAGCGTTTTCAGTTTAGGCACCTCGGCGGTGCAGGTCTACCGCAAGCACCATTTGGTGCCCTTCGGCGACTACCTTCCCTATCGCCCGCTGCTGGGCTTCATCACCGCGGTCCTGCACCTCCCCATGTCCGATTTCACGCACGGTACCCTCGACCAGCGCCCCCTGCAGGTCGGTGGGCAGTCGGTGGCGGTGAACATTTGCTACGAGGATGCCTTCGGTGAGGAGATCATCAGCCAATTGCCGCAGGCGACGCTGCTGGCGAATTTCACGAACGACGCATGGTGGGGGGACAGTCTAGCCCCCGAGCAGCACCTGCAACTGGCGCAGATGCGCTCCCTGGAGACCGGGCGTTACCTGCTCAGGGCGACCAACACCGGGGTGAGCGCCATCATCGACGAGAAGGGGCGGGTGGTATCGCGTGCGCCGAAGTTC
Organism: Betaproteobacteria bacterium; assembly: GCA_025356655.1. Classification (GTDB taxonomy): domain Bacteria; phylum Pseudomonadota; class Gammaproteobacteria; order Burkholderiales; family SHXO01; genus SHXO01. The sequence continues at coordinate 11,071 of JANXRW010000072.1, forward strand.
ACTGCAGCCGTCCTTAGCGGCCACGCGCAGGGGTTTTCCGGGAGCACGCCCTACGTGCGCTGGGGCAACCTGGCCTGCGCGCTCCTCATCGCAGTGCTACTGGCCCTGTCCTGGCGCCGGCCCAAGTCGCGCGCCTAACCGGCCGCGAAGGACCGACCGCGCGCGATCCGCGCCCCCCCCCACCCTCACCTGGACGCTCACCGGGGGCATCCTTCCGACGTCCGGGCACGGAAGAGTGGCGGGATTACGGCGGCGCGTCTCGCGGCGTTGACCTCGCCCGCGATGTGGCGAACCGTCACCATCTACGCGCTGACCGCACGGCGAGTGGCTCTGGTGCCTGCGGCGCTGGCCCGAACAGACGGGTGGTCATCAAGGACCGGCTAGCAGCCAGGAGCATGGCGCGAGCCGCCGGCGAGTCTTTCGAACCAGCGCAGGCGGCCGACTTCGGTCAGCGGGTCCGTGCGGTGTCAGGCGCCTGCGCGCCGGAACCCGAGGCTGCTCCTCCCACGCTTAGCGCCCGGCCAAGAAGTCTGTGGCGAGCCTCGGTGCAGTTGCCCCCCGGCGCAGGGCAGCGATACACTGCGCGGCCCGGCCTTTTTCCCACGAGCACCATCATGACCTACTGCGTTGCGCTCCAACTCGACTCCGGCATCTTGTTCGCTTCCGACTCTCGCACCAACGCGGGCGTTGACCACATTGCCACGTTCTGCAAGACCAAGGTCTTCGAGCATCGCGACGAGCGCGCCCTGGTCCTACTCAGTTCCGGGAATCTCGCAGTGACCCAAGGGGTGATCAACATTCTCGAGGGGCACCGGCGCATCGACAACGGCCAGCCGACGATTTGGACGGTGCCCAGCATGTACGACGTGGCGGTGCTGGTGGGCGAGGCCCTGCGGGAGTTGCACCGCCGCGATGGCGCCTTCCTGGCTCAGAGCAATATCGATGGCAGTGCCTCGCTTATCGTCGGCGGTCAGATCAAGGGCGAGGAGCAGCGACTCTTTCACGTCTACCCGCAGGGCAATTTCATTGAGGCGAGCAGCGACACGATCTACTTCCAGCTGGGCGAAAGCAAGTACGGCAAGCCCATTTTGGACCGCGTGGTGGCCTCGGCCACCAACCCCATCGAAGCGGCCAAGTGCGTTCTCATCTCCTTCGACTCCACCATTCGCAGCAATATCTCGGTGGGCCTGCCCATTGACCTGCTCTGGTACCCCCGCGACTCGCTCCGGGTGGGTTTCCAGAAACGTATCGAAGAGGGCAACCCCTACTTCACCATGGTGCGCAACGGTTGGGGCAGTGGCTTGCGGCGGGTCTTCGCCGAGTTGCCCAATCCGGACTGGATGATTTGAGGGGGCTGCGCCGCCCCTGCGCTACGGCCGCCTGGTGATCGACGGCGAGGCCTAGGTCATCCGGGTGGACGGTCGGCAACGGCCGCTCACGGGCTACCCGTTCGATCTGCTGGGGATGTTGGCCCACCCACCCGGGGCGGGTGTTCAACCGGCAGACCCTGCCCGACGCCCTAAAGGGCGAGGTGCTCGATGTCTTCGACCGCAGCCTCGATGTGCACGTCTCGCGTATCCCGGCCGCGATCGAGGATGATCCGCGGGCCCCGCGGCGTATCCTGACGGTGCGGCGGCGCCGGCGACGTGTTTGCCCGTCGCCAGGACGAAGGCGAAGCCCTCTGATGCGCCACCTCTACCTGCAGGTGTACCTCGCTGTGCTCGGCATGCTGGGCTTGTTCGGCGCACTGCTGCTGTGCGCCTGGTTCCTGGTGCCCCCCGATGCGGAGGACCACCGCAGCTACGACGCCAGGGCCGGCATCCTTGGACTGCACCTGTCCGACGGCCGCTGGCTGCTGCTGCGCTTCGACCATCGCCATCGCGGCCTCGGGCTGCTGGCCGCACGGGTCTTGCTCGCAGCGGCCGTGGGGACCGGCGCCTATCCC
>JANXRW010000083.1 GCA_025356655.1 Betaproteobacteria bacterium
CGACTCCCGACCGCGCACGCGAAAGGGCAGCACGGCACCCACCAGGCCAATTTCGCGCAAATATACGTGCCATCCGGTCAGGGCGTGTTCCGCAGGGGACAGGCCGGTCAGGTAGGTGGTGATCGCGGTGGCCGTTGTCGACGGGAAAACCGAGGTGAGTTGTCCGCGCCTGAGCGAACGTAGCGTATCGGCTCCCGTAGCCTGCTCCAGGTGGCTATAGCCCAGACCGTCGACGACGAGCAGGATTAAATGGCTGCGGCGCAGCCACCCCGGCGGGAGAAGGCGAGCGGGGGTGTGGCCGGTATCGACGCCGAATGCCTGGGCGATGGACGCAACGGCGTTGAGGATGCTGCCACCGCCGTAGTCGGGGAGGAATTGCGCGGCGCTGTTCGCGCCTGGATTCTGCGGATGGCTTACCATTGGAGGCTCGAGACGGGTCCCCGATGCTAGTGCAAAGCACTCGCCACGGCAAGGGCGGGGAGCCGGACCGTTGGGGGCATCCTCTGTAAGTCACTAAGGAGCGCAGGGAAATGGGCCAATTACTCGGCATGCCGTGCCGCGTCCGGTGGAGCTAGGCCGGATGCGCCGATCACGGTTTTCCTCGGGAGCCGTGGTCCTTCGGCGGATGCCGGAGGGGTGGCGCTATCTGCTCTTGCGCGTGTTTCACACCTGGGATTTCCCGAAGGGCGGCGTGGAGTCTGGAGAGAGCGCCTTGGGCGCTGCCATGCGCGAAGTGGCGGAGGAGACCGCCCTACTCGACCTGAAGTTCCGCTGGGGTGAGGTCTACATGGAGACAGAGCCCTACAGCGCTGGCAAGATCGCTCGGTACTACGTTGCCGAAAGCCCCGGGGGGCAGGTGCGTCTGCTGGCTAATCCGGAACTCGGCCGACCTGAACACCATGAGTTTCGTTGGGTGCAGTTCTCCCTCGCACGCGGGCTGTTACCCCTGCGACTTCAGCCGATCCTTTCGTGGGCGCACCGGGTGACTGGAGCCGACGATCTGCCGCCGCAGGCCTGAGCCGGGGATCAGGTCCAGGTCCCGTGCCCTTCGCCTATTTCCACCGCCTGTCCCCCAGCCGGCAACGCCTCTACCTGGCGAGCGATGCGGTCGAGCGCGTGGATCTGCCATCGGGCCCGGACCTATCCCCGCTGATTGCCCAGTTGCTTCTCGCCCTGTCGCAGGAACAGAGGCTTCAAGTGGAGCGCCATTGCCGTGCGTTAGTCGTTGACCTGGGCCAACGGTTGAGTGTGCCGCCGCTGACGGTGAAGGTGCTAAACGTTCGCCCCAGCGGGGATTGGGGAGAACTGCACGGGCTCTACGAACCGGCGGGGGAGGGGCGGCGTCGCGCACGTGTGACCCTGTGGATGCGTACCGTGACCCGACGCCAGGTCGTCGCCTCGCGCACCTTCCTGCGCACCCTCTTGCACGAGTTTTGTCACCACCTGGACTACGAGCACTTCCGTTGGCAGGAGACGTTTCACACGGAGGGCTTCTACAAGCGCGAGTCCAGCTTGCTCTCGCAACTGCTACCGCAGGCACGCGCGCCAGGCCTGCCCCGCGCGCGTGCCTGCGCGGACGCCGGGGATAATGCCTAGAATGGGGCTTCGCGTCGTACAGGTCGCAAAGTGGGTGAGGTCTTCCCGAGCGGTTTTTTTAGGCTGAGCTAACTAGAGGGATTCGCCGTGGCTCTAATTCTGGCCCTTGACTCCACCGGACTGCCCAGCCGATGGCTCGTGGCGGAGCAGGCGATCACCTACTACGCCCGCGACATGGTGGCCTGGTCCTTGGGCGAGACGGTTCGGACTTTTCGGGGCGGCGTCTCACGGCTCACCGGCCAGCGCTCCTGTTTATCCACGCGAAGCATCATCGCGATCAAGGGTTCGGCGGATTTTGCTTGGGACCACGCGGGCGACCCGCATCTGACCAACGCGGCACTCTACCGCCGCGACAAGCAGGTCTGCGCCTATTGCGGGTGCCACCACCGCGATGGCGACCTTTCCCGCGACCACGTGATTCCCCTGCACCGGGGTGGCGGCGATCGTTGGATGAACGTGGTGACGGCCTGCCGCTCCTGCAACACGCGCAAGGGCGGTCGGTCGCCCGAGGGCGCCGGCATGCCGCTCCTGTACCTGCCCTATGTACCTAACCGGCACGAGCACCTCATTTTGCAGAACCGGCGCATTCTCAGGGATCAGATGGATTATCTGATGGCCAGGGTGCCCCGACACAGCCGCCTCCACGCCCACTGAGGCATTGCCCGGAATACGCCAAGCGCATGAAATACAAGGACTACTACGCGGTGCTGGGGGTCGCTCGCGATGCCGCCACCGAGGATATCAAGAAGGCCTACCGCCGCCTCGCCCGACGCTACCATCCGGACGTGTCGAAGGAGAAGGACGCCGAGGAACGATTCAAGGAGGTGTCCCAGGCCTATGAGGTGTTGCGCGACACCGAGCGCCGCGAAGCCTACGATCGCATGGGTGCGCACCGTCCAGGACAGGATTTCCGCCCGCCGCCAGGCTGGGAGTCCCAGTTCGCGCCGGGCGGCTTTGCTGCCGGTTCGCCCGAGGACGTCGACCTGTTCGACCTTTTCTCCCGCCTCGGACGGGGCCAAGGTGGCCGGCGTGGTCAGGGGATGCCGGGGCGTGATTTGGAAGCGACCGTCCAGGTGGATCTGACGGATCTCGTCGACGGGCAGGAATTGGAAATCCCCCTGTCCTACATGGAGCGCACAGCCGAGGGGTTGCACCGGATCAGCCGCACGGTCAAGGTGCGCCTGCCCAGAGGTGCAAGCCACGGTCAGCGACTGCGCGTCAGGGGCAAGGGTGGGACCGGTTCGCCTCCCGGTGACCTGTTACTGGGCATTGAGGTGCGGGCGCACCCGCTGTTTCGCGTTGCCGATCACGATCTCTACTTGGAACTGCCTCTTGCGCCCTGGGAGGCCGCCCTGGGGGCGGAGGTGGAAGTTCCCACCCTCAGAGGCCGCGTAAACCTGCGCGTGCCGCCCGGATCGCGGTCCGGCCAGCAGTTGCGCGTCCGTGGCAGGGGGTTACCCCGCCCCCAGGCCGCCGAGGGGGACCTTTATGCAGTACTGCAGATCGTTACGCCGGGGCAACTGAGCGAGGAGGAGAAGCGACTCTACGAGCAGCTTGCCGAAGTCTCGCGGTTCGACCTACGGGCACACCTGCGCTGAGCGAGGGACGCAGCCGAGGACTTCCAATGGGATGCGCCTGAACTCGCGCTTAATGCGGGTCTATGCCGCGCCGGTGGATCAGCTGCAGGCGGAGATACGCGTCCTGCGCTGCCTTCTGCCGCATTAGGCGGAGGGGCTAGCCCAAGCCCAGCCCAAAGACGCCCTCGAGGTCGAAGCGAGAATAGGCCCTGAAGGCAATCAATGTCTCGGTCTCCTCGATACCCTGCACGGACTGCATGCTCGTTGTCACGAGTTCGGCCAATTCCTCGTTGGAGCGCACCCGCACGACCGCCGCCACGTCGTAGCGGCCGGCCACCGAGTAGACCTCCGTGATCGCAGGGATATCCGCGAGTTTCTCCGCGACTTCCTGTACCCGCCCGCGCTGGACCCGCGCCAGAACCAGTGCTGTAACCATGGGTGTTTCCCTCGTGCCTCGGCCGGAAGATGGCTCACTCACCATAACATCGGCGGCCGCACCCCGCAATGCGGGCAGCGTGCCCCAAACCGGGAACGCACCCAGGACCCCGTTCCGATACCGCCCATCGCCTTGGTGCCGCGCGCTCGCCCCTGAGCACATTTTTCGTGGTGCCGGGCCCTGTCATGCGGACGGTCTGGGCGAGGACGATTCCCCGGTCATGCGGAATTTCACGCTGGGCGAAACGGTGTCCGGTATGCGGGGGGAGGGTCTTTTGAGAGAGTTCCCAAGTCCGGTGGGACTTGGCCCCTGTTTGGCGGTTGGGGCTAACATGATTTCCCGGACGGCCAGCGGTGACGGGGCATTGGCGGGTTTGCCAGCTTTTCGCCATGTACGTGGCGATCAGGCCACGTTCAGCAGGGGTGGTGGGGCCTTGATCTTTAGAGAATTCAATCGTTCAGCCGCTGCCGGCGAGGGGTCTGTTACCCGCCAGACCTTGCCCGAAGGGCTCAACAATTGCGTGAGCTTGATGCCTTTCAGATCGTCGCGGATGTTGCGCCACGTGTCGTCGCACGCATGCCCGGCCGTCCGTTCGAGCAGCAGCGCCAGTAAGGTGAGCGCTACCTGGGCGTGAATGCGGTGGGGTGCCCAATGGTAGACCGGCCGCAGCCGTAGACCACCCTTCAGGCTGCGCCAGGCTTCCTCCACCCGCCGCTGCTCTTTGTAGCCCAATACCATGTCGGCGGCGCTGAGCGTGTCGTCGTTGCTGTGCACGACGAACTTCCCGTCGAAACGTTCCTCGTCCTTGATGCGGGCCGTGTCCATACTCAACCGATCCTTAGCCGTCGAGCTTGAGGTAGCGACCGCAAGCGAGCGCCCGCGCGTAGCGCGCACACCCGCTTGCGGTGGCTGTCGCCGCCACACGCCTTGAGCGTGACAAGTTCGGCCTGAGTTGCTCGAGCAGTTGCGCGCGGTGGCCGCGTTGACGACCTGCCTCCTGGGCGTTGTAGCACAGCGTATAGCGGCGCCGACCTTCCCCGTCGCCGACCACCACCTCCTTGACCTCGAGAGTCTCGGCAAGCACCTGGTAGCGTCCCGGTCGCGAGAGTACCTGCTCGCTCACCTCGTCACCCCGGCGCATGGGCACACGGAGCCGGTACTTGCCACCGTCGCCCTCGCAGGCTCGAGGCCTACTTGGGCCGGCGCGTCTGGGTCACCACCAGGCTGGCCGGGACCTAGTCGAGCTTCTCCGAGACGATCTCGCCGATGCAGTGGCGCTCGCCGCCGCAGCAGGGGCAGGTCTTCCTCGCCTCGGGCAGGTCGATGATCACCACCTCGCGCGGCAGGCCCTCGGGCAGTGCGGTTCGCACCGGGTGCTTGCGTGGCCGCGGCGCGCTGGCGGTGGGCGCTGTCGGAGGCTGCCCCGCCTGCGCTTGCGCGGGCAGGTCGCCGAACAAGTGCCGGTTGCACTGGTCGGGGCCGTGCAGGCGCTCGGAGCGGGCGGAGAAGATCAGGCGACGTAGTTGCTCGAGCTGGAACTTCAGCGCCTCGATGTTGGCCTGCAGCGCGGCGTTCTCGGCGCGCTTCTACTCGATCTCGGTGGCGGCGGAAGCGATCTCCATGGGTCGCAGTGATACCAGAATGCCAATGACATAAGCAGTCAAAGACGCCAGGACCCCCCGCATGTCAGGCCACCCGCTCGCAGCGCACCGCCCGCGGCTTGCGCGCGGAGAGCTCCACGCCCTCGAGCAGCAGCCATAGCTCGGCAAGCTCCAGCTGCTTGTGCCCGGGACGCCGGAAGTGCCCGCGCTCCAGCCGCTTGTACGCGAGCCAGAAGCCGTGGCGGTCCCACCAGAGCAACTTCACCTTGTCGCGGCCGCGGTTGAAGAAGACGAACACCGAACCGCTGAGGGGCGACACCGACAGGCTTGCTCTGTTCGGAGTCGGCCGCTGCGGATGGCGGATGGGGGTGTAGTAGTGATGAAGCCGGGTAACTCTGGTGGAGCGAAGGCCCCCTGTTCCGATGTGAAGGCGCAAAGCGGGAAGAGCCCGGGGATTGGCGCGAGCCTACCAACCCCGAAAGATTCGGTTCGGACCCTGCAGCATGCGTTACGGGCGAAAGCCAAGAGTGAAGCAGTGTTTCGGTTCTACAGCCTCTGGGACAAGGTGTGCCGGGAGGATGTCCTGCGCGAAGCCTACCGACGCTGCCGCGTAAACCGCGGCGCGCCGGGGGGTGGACGGACAGACCTTCAGCAAGATCAAGGACCAAGGGCTGAGAGACTGGCTGCGAAGATTGATGCAGGAGCTGCGCGCCAGGCAGTACCGGTGTGCGCCCCTGCTGCGTGTATGGATTCCCAAGGCCAACGGCGGGCAACGCCCGCTGGGCATTCCCACCATTCGCGACCGTGTCGCGCCAATGGCCGTCCTGCTGGTCATCGGGCCGATCTTCGGCGAAGACCTGTTCCCGTGGCAGTTCGGCTTTCGCGAAGGCATGGACGCCAAGCTGGCCTTGCGCCGTGTCCACTTCGCCATTGCTGATCGTGGAGCGCGCGAGGTGGTGGACGCCGATCTCTCGGACTATTTCAACACGATCCCACACGGGGCCCTGCTGCGTTGCGTTGCACGCCGGGTCGCCGACGCGACGGTGCTGGCGGTGATTCGCCAGTGGCTCGATGCACCGGTGGTCGAACGCGTCGACGGGGGCGGTGCTGTTCTGCGGCGCCCGCCTCTCGACTTGTCCGACCGACAGCAATCTGGACAGGAGTTCAGGCTGCTGAATGTCGCCTTCGCGTCGTGGGCTGCCCGCCAGGCGGAGCCGGCGAGCGATCGGTCACTACGAAGTGGCCGACGTTCGCAATGCGCCCGGCGACGCTCCCGTCGTAACCGCAGGGCGTCCTCGAACGGCCGTTGGCAAGGAAGCGTCTTCGCGAAGCGGCCACCAGCGGGCCGTCGTGACGCGTCGGAAGGCTATCCCTCAGTCTTGCGGTATTACGTTAAACGTAATATCATCCGTTCATGATTCGGAGTTTTCGCTGCAAGGATACGCAGGCCTTGTTCGAAGGCCGACATCCCGAGCGCTTCCGCGCCATCGAGATGGTCGCGACCCGCAAGTTGGCGATGCTGGATGCCGCCAAGACGCTGGATTTCATGCGTTCGCCGCCGGGCAATCGGCTTGAAGCGCTCAGGGGTGATCGGGCGGGGCAGTGGAGCGTGCGTCTCAACGATCAGTGGCGGCTGTGCTTCTTGTGGACCGACTCCGGTCCGGACCAGGTCGACATCGTTGACTATCACTGAAGGAGTGTGGCGATGGGGCGAGTGGTGAACCGAATGCGCGCCGTGCATCCGGGAGAAGTGTTGCGTGAGGAGTATCTGGCGCCATTGAGCCTGAGCGTGAACGCCCTCGCCATGGCGCTGGGAGTGCCTGCCACGCGTATTCACGAAATCGTGAAGGAGCGCCGCGGCATCACTGCCGACACGGCCGAACGGTTGGCGCGCTACTTCGGGGGCGATGCCGCATCGTGGCTGGCGCTGCAAGCCGACTACGACCTGAAGACCTTGGCCACACGGGACGACATTGCTCGCAAGGTTTCGCCGCGCGAGGGCGCGCCTGCATAGCTCGCGACAGGCGCTGCTGAGCATGCGTGTCCCCTGACCCCTGTCGGGCTCATCGCGCGCACCCAGGATCGATGATCGGGCGGAGAGGGTTGGAGACTAAGAGCCCATCCGAAGGGCACAGCGACGCCACCGTTCCTTTCGGACCTTGACGGTAAAATTTGCGGCAGCTTGCGCCTGAAGCGACCGGGGCAGTCAAACACCAGACCGCCATTGAACGCCGTAGATATCCCTTGAAGCCATCCGGCCGACGCCGGCCTCGGGCGGTTGCTGCGGTGCGGCCGGGCCGAATAGGCCTGGTGGGGGCGGTTATGCGCGGATGCGGGTCGCCGCATCGCGATTCGTGGCGCCCTGGCCATCGGAGGAGCAGCCAAATTCCGGCTAACTGGTGTTGGGCTCCCGTTGAGGCTGGCGGAGATGCAAAAAACCGGCATCCCACCTCGTCGCACGTTCAGGTGTTGCTCATAGCAAAGGTGTCACGGAGACATCGCGTCTCATCTCGGCTCGTACGATACTATCCTAACGGCCGCCCTCGATGGCGCGCCAATCAAGAAAAACGGGTCGATCGCCGCGATGCGGGAGGAGTAACACATGGACGCAATGGAAGAGAAACTGCGGGCTGCGGCGCTGGAATACCACCGCATGCCCACACCGGGCAAGATCTCCGTCACACCCACCAAGGGCTTGGTGAACCAGCGCGACCTGGCGCTCGCCTATTCCCCCGGCGTGGCCTACGCCTGCAAGGAGATCGAGGCTCACCCCGCCGAAGCCAGCACCCTGACATCGCGGGCAAACCTCGTGGGCGTCATCACCAACGGCACGGCGGTGCTGGGGCTGGGCAACATCGGTCCCTTGGCCGCCAAACCGGTGATGGAAGGAAAAGCTTGCCTGTTCAAGAAGTTCGCCGGCATCGATGTCTTCGACATCGAATTGGCCGAGACGGATCCAGACAAGCTGGTGGACATGGTCGCTGCGCTCGAACCTACGCTAGGCGGGATCAACCTCGAAGACATCAAGGCGCCGGAGTGCTTCTACATCGAGCGGAAGCTGCGCGAGCGCATGAACATCCCGGTATTCCACGACGATCAGCACGGGACCGCCATCATCTCCGGGGCTGCGATCCTCAACGGCCTGAAGGTCGTGGGCAAGCGTATGGCGGAGGTGACGCTGGTGTGTTCTGGCGCGGGCGCCGCCGCGATCGCCTGCCTTGACCTCTTGGTGGGCTTAGGCCTGCGCCGGGAGCGAATTTACGTTTGCGACAGCCGCGGTGTCATCCATCACGGACGCGAATCGGACATGGAGCCCAACAAGGCCCGCTATGCCCAGAACACCTCTGCACGTACGCTGGGCGAGGTCATAGAGGGCGCCGATGTATTCCTGGGCTGCTCCGCTGCGGGGGTACTAACCCAGGATATGGTGCGGCGGATGGGGACGCGGCCGCTGATCTTGGCGTTGGCCAACCCGAACCCCGAGATCCTGCCTGAACATGCCAAGGCAGTTCGGCCGGACTGCGTCATCGCCACGGGGCGTTCCGACTACCCCAATCAGGTCAATAACGTCCTCTGCTTCCCCTTCATCTTCCGCGGCGCGCTCGATTCGGGGGCCACGCGCATCACCGAGGAGATGAAACTCGCCTGCGTGAAAGCGATTGCCGAATTGGCAGAGGCTGAACAGTCGGACGTGGTGGCCGCCGCCTACGCCGGGGTGGATATTTCCTTTGGTCCGGACTACATCATCCCCAAGCCCTTTGACCCGCGCCTGATCGTGCGCATCGCGCCCGCAGTGGCGAAGGCGGCCATGGACAGTGGTGTCGCCACGCGACCCATCACCGACTTCGATGCCTACCGCCAGCAGCTGACGCAGTTCGTTTATCACTCCGGGCTTATGATGAAGCCGGTTTTCGCGATGGCGAAGCAGGCGCCGCGGCGCGTGCTCTTTGCCGAGGGGGAGGAGGAGCGCGTGCTGCGCGCGGTGCAAGTCGTGGTGGACGAAGGGCTGGCGCGCCCAACCCTGGTTGGGCGTCCCGAGGTGGTGGAGGCACGCGTATCCAAATTTGGATTGCGCCTCGCCGCCGGACGGGACTTCGACATCGTCAATCCAGAGAACGATCCACGCTACCGCGAGGTCTCCCAGGAATACCATCGCCTGATGGTGCGTAAGGGCGTGTCCTTAGATGATGCCCGTGCCGAGCTGCGTCAATATTCCACGCTCATCGGTGCCATGCTATTGCGCCGGGGCGAAGCAGACGCGATGCTCTGCGGAACCGTGGGGCGGCACCGCGACCACCTGCGCCACGTGGCTAAGGTGATCGGCCTGAAGTCCGGGGCCAGCATCTTCGCGGCCATGAACGTGCTGATGCTTCAAGGCCGGACCGTGTTTATTTGCGACACTTACGTGAACGAAAACCCCGCCGCAGAGGAGTTGGCACAGATCACCGTGATGGCGGCAGAGGAAGTTCGGCGGTTCGGACTTCTGCCCAAGGTGGCCTTGCTTTCGCATTCCAACTTCGGCAGTGACGACTCCGCCTCGGCCTGCAAAATGAGCCGCACCCGGGAACTCCTCGAGGGGCTTGCCCCGGACCTGGAGGTCGACGGCGAGATGCACGGCGACGCGGCACTCTCGGAGGAAATCAGGGCGCGCGCGCATCCTGACTCACGACTCCGGGGCGAGGCCAACCTCCTGATCATGCCGAACCTGGATGCCGCGAACATCTCCTTCAATCTGCTGAAGATGACCGGCAGCGAGGGAATTACCGTGGGCCCCATCCTGCTAGGGGCGGCCAAGCCGGTCCACATCCTCACGCCCACTGCCACCGTCCGTCGTCTCGTGAACATGACGGCCTTGGCATCGGTGGACGCCCAGGTACACGGCTAACCGGGGCCGGGTTCGAGCAGCGCGCGCGCCTCGCCCAGCACTGGGCTGGGCCGCGGCTGCGGGTCGCGGAACTGACTGGCCACCGGCACCGGTAGCGCCACGCACTCTGCGCTGCCTACCGGCAGCCGATGCCCGAACAGGCCGCGGGCTTGGAAGTGCTCGTCCGCCAACGCCTCTGGCGCGCTGCGCACCAGAGTGCAACAGACGTCCTCCCCGGCGAAGCGCTGTAGCCAGAAGCCGCTGTCCCGGCTCCTTAGAATGGCGGCGACGCCGTCTGCGCTCGCCGCAGCGTCCGCGCGATCATCGACCAGTGCCGGAGAGAGCCCAATGAGCGTGCAGAAGCGAAGCCAGAAGCGGTCCTCGAGTGCGCCCAGTGCGAGGAACCGGCCGTCTGCGGTGCCGTAGATCCGGTAGCGCGCGCTGCCACCCGTGAGCCGCTCTGCGCCCGGCTTCGGCGCACGGCCCAGCGCCGATAGGGCCAAGGCCTCGTAGGCAAAAGTGAAAAGGTGGTCAGTCATGGCGATGTCCAGGTGCGTGCCTTCGCCCGTTCGTTCCGCAACCCGCAAGGCGAGCAGCACGTTGATCACTGCGGGGTAAGCGCCGCCGGCGAAGTCGGCGGTGAGTGTTGGGGCAATCTGCGGCTGTCCGACCCCGTCGCGGGTGGCATCCAGGATGCCCGCGTCGGATTGGTAGTTGATGTCATGGGCGGCTTCGTTGCGCCGCGGTCCTACCTGACCATAACCCGATACGGAACAGTAGACCAGCGCCGGATTGATGGCGCGCAGGCGCTCGTAGCCCAGACCCAGACGATCCATGACGCCCGGTCGGAACTGTTCCACCAGCACCTGTGCCTCGCGCACCAGCGGCAGGAGTCGCGCGCTCGCGTCGGGCAGCTTGAGATCGATCTCCAGACTGCGCTTGCCGCGGTTTAGCAGCGCGAAGGACAGCCCCACGCCGTCGAGGCGGGGAGCGTACTGGCGCAGGGGATCGCCGCCCGGGCGTTCGATCTTGAGGACCTCCGCACCCGCTTCGGCGAGTATAAGGGTCGCCAGCGGGCCTGGCACGAGCGTGCTGAAGTCGAGCACGCGGATTCCGTCGAGAGGTTGCATGGTGGTTTCCAAGCGGGAGGGTGGTAGGCGAGGATTGTAGTGCGTGGGCGGCGCCGGTGCCTGGGTTCCTCATGAAGCCGCAGCATAAAATGCGGCGACGCCGCAATCCAGGAATTGCCTTTTGAGAGTTGGTCCTAAGCCAAATGCTGCTAAGCAGCAGTTGGCTTAGTGCCTTGGGCTGTGTCGGAGGGGCAGCCTGCGGGCCTTGATGCGCCGTGACCCTCAGGGACTCCCCGCGTGCCCACTCAAAGGGTTGGTTGCCGCCCACAAAAAGTATTGAGAAAGGAGTACAGTCCGGGAGCAGTCTGGCATACGACAGGTGGACCGGACCCGCGGCACCCCCGAACAGTGCAGGAATGATCGAGGGGCCACCGGTGCGCGTAGGGATGTGGTCGGCCTGCTTATGCGTCATTAAAACAGGAGGAACTTGACATGCAAGTGAAGGTGAACAGTCAGGACAAGGCCTACGCGGGCGATCCGCAGATGCCGCTAATGTGGTTTCTGCGCGATGAGCTCGGGCTCACCGGCACGAAATTCGGCTGCGGTGCGGGCCTTTGCGGCGCCTGTACCGTGCACGTGGACGGTAAAGCGGTGCGCTCCTGCGTCACGCCCATGAGCGCGGTGTCGGGTCATGCAGTGACCACCATCGAGGGTCTGTCCAGCGATGGCAACCATCCGGTGCAGAAGGCATGGCGCGCCGAGAACGTCCCCCAGTGCGGCTATTGCCAGCCGGGGCAGATCATGCAGGCGGCGGCGCTGATTGCAGAGAAGAAGGGCAAGCCCAGCGAGCAAGAAATCTATTCCACGATGTCCGGGAACATCTGCCGGTGCGGTTGCTACCAGCGGATCTTCGCGGCTGTCAAACTCGCTGCCCAGGGAGCCTGACATGAAAATGGAAAAATTCGCTGACCAGCCCGTCATTGAGAACGTCAGCCGCCGCAACGTGCTTAAGGGCGTCGTCGCCAGCGGCGGCTTCGTTCTGGCCGCCCAGTTTGTGCCGAGCAGCGCCATGGCCGGCTTCGCCTACAAGACGGGCGCCGACGGCATGCCCGGTGGCGCCGTTTGGAATCCCCATGTCTTCATCTCGCTCGACGCCAGCGGCACTGTGACCATCGTCACGCACCGCTCGGAGATGGGAACGGGTTCGCGCACCAGCTTGCCCATGGTCGTCGCCGATGAAATGGAAGCCGACTGGTCCAAAGTCAAGATCGTCCAAGCCCCTGGTGACGAGCAGAAGTACGGCAACCAGGATACGGACGGCTCGCGCAGCATGCGTCACTTCATCCAGCCCATGCGTGCCTGCGGTGCTGCGGCCCGTCAGATGCTGGAGCACGCTGCCGCCATGACCTGGGGTGTCTCCGACACCGAGTGCAAGGCCCAGAACCACAAGGTGGTGCACGTCCCCACGGGCAAGTCCCTGGGATACGGCGAACTGGCCGCTGCAGCCTCCGCGCTGCCCACGCCGAAGCTCGAGACGGTGGAACTGAAGAATCCTTCCCAGTTCCGCTACATCGGCAAGGGCAAAGTCCAGATCACTGACCTGTTCAACATCACGACCGGTCGGGCGATCTACGCGCAGGACGCCCGCGTGCCCGGTATGAAGTACGCCGTGATCGCCCGTCCCCCCGTCGTGCTCGGCCAAGTAGTGTCCTTCGACGAAGCCGCCGCCATGAAGGTTCCGGGTGTGATCAAGGTCGTCAAGATCGCCCGCACCCCGCCTCCTTTCAAGTTCGGCCCCCTCGGTGGTGTCGCAGTCATCGCTGATAGCACCTGGGCTGCGCTGAAGGGCCGCGAAGCCCTCAAGGTGGTCTGGGATGATGGTCCCAACAAGAGCTACGACTCCGAAGCGTACAAGGCCGCACTGGCCGAGACCGCACGCAAGCCCGGTAAGGTTGAGCGCAACGAAGGCGACATCGACAAGGCCCTGGCCGGCGCCGATGAAGTCATCACCAACGAGTACTACGTACCCCACTTCTCGCACGCCACCATGGAGCCGCCGGCTGCCGTGGCTCGCGTCAGCAACGGAAAGGCGGAGATCTGGGCCTGCGTGCAAAGCCCCGGTGGTACGCGCGGCGACGTGGCGAAGACACTGGGCCTCTCCGAGGCCGATGTTACCGTCAACGTGACTCTGCTCGGCGGCGGCTTTGGCCGTAAATCCAAGTGCGACTTCGCGCTGGAAGCGGCGATCCTGTCCAAGGACCTGGGCGGCACCCCCGTCAAGGTTGTCTGGACTCGTGAGGACGACCTGCACCACGGCTTCTACCACTCGGTCTCCTACCAGCACGTCACCGCTGGCCTGAAGAACGGCAAGGTGGTGGGCTGGCGTCATCGCAGCGTCTCGCCGTCCCTGATGTCGAACTTCATGCCCGATCCCCATCGCGAAAGCGCACTGGAACTGGGCCTGGGGCTCATCGACACGCCATTCAACGTGCCGAACCTGCGCCTGGAGACGGGCGAGGCGGTTGCCCACACGCGTATCGGCTGGTTCCGTTCCGTGAACAACATCCCGCACGCCTTCGCCATGCAGTCCATGGTCGCGGAACTGGCTCAGAAACTCGGCCGGGACCAGAAGGAGTTCTTGCTGGAGATGATCGGACCGGCACGCATCGTTGACCCCCGTTCGAGCACCACCAGCGAACTGTGGAACTACGGTGACCCCTTCGAGACCTACCCCGTCGATACCGGCCGTCTGCGCCGCGTCGTCGAGATGGTGGCCGAGAAGGCCGATTGGGGACGCAAGCTGCCCAAGGGTCATGGTCTGGGTATCGCCGCACACCGCAGCTTCCTCACCTACGTTGCCACCGTTGTTGAAGTGGCTGTGGATGAGCAAGGCAACGTGTCGGTTCCCCGCGTTGACACCTGCGTGGACTGCGGCTTCGCCGTGAACCCCGAGCGCATCCGCTCGCAGATGGAAGGCGCCGCCGTCATGGGCCTGTCTCTGGCTAAGCACACGCAGATCACCTTCAAGAACGGTCGCGTGCAGCAGAACAACTTCCATGACTACAAGGTACTGCGTATCGGCGAAGGTGCCATGGACGTGCGTACGCACATCTATCCGAACGGCATCGAAGTTCCGTCGAGTGGCGTGGGCGAGCCGGGCGTCCCGCCCTTCGCGCCGGCCTTCACCGCCGCCATCTTCCAGGCGACGGGCAAGCGCATCCGCAACCTGCCCCTGGCTGATCAACTGACCGCCTAAGCAGGGCAGGAGCCCGCCGGGGCATTCGCCCGGTGGCCCTGCGAGCCGTAAGTGAAAGCCCCTGTCCAGAAATGGACCGGGGCTTTTTTATTTGCTTGACCACGGCGTCGCTCCCTCGCTCGCTGCGAGCCTTGGGGTAGAATTGCGTCTGGTTCGAGGTGCCCCATCCCGAGTCCATCGGGGGGGGGTTTAACGGGAAACAGGTGCGCACGGTCTTTGATCGTGCAAGGCCTGTGCTGCCCCCGCAACGGTGAGTGAGAGCGGGACCATCAGACGGCCACTGTGGTCTGCGTCGGCAAGGATTGCGGCGCGCCATGGGAAGGCGATGGTTCCAGCGGCTTTGTGGCCGAGTCTCACAAGCCCGGATACCGGCCTTGTGAACCCCATCGACGATGAGCCTCGCCTAAGGCCACCGCGATCGCCTTCTGGCGATCGGCTGGCTCGGCGGCTCGCCGTTCTCGTTTGGGCCACGCACGGCGGGTGGGTGGCTCGGGAGGAATGTCTTGAAAGCGCTCGGCCCCACCCTGATCCTGGCCGCGACGGGAGTCTTTCCTGTTGCCGCCAGCGATGTCGTCTCGCCCGTTGTTGCCGTGACCGCCAGCCGGTTCCCTGACACTTACCTGGATAAGCCGACCAACCTGACCGTGATCGATCGCCCTCGGATTGATACCAGTGCGGCCACCAGCGTGCCCCAACTGCTGGCCCAAGAGGCCGGCTTCAGCACCCATGATTTTTTTGGGGGTAACACAGCCTCTACCACCGTTGACCTGCGCGGGTTTGGCATCACCGGCGGGCAAAACACCCTGATCTTGCTTGACGGAAGGCGCCTGTCCGACATCGACCTCTCGGGCGTGCAATGGTCAGCGCTACCCTTGCATGCCGTGGAACGTATCGAGGTCATCCGTGGCGCTGGCGGCGCGGTGTTGTATGGCGATCAGGCCGTGGCTGGCGTGGTCAACATCATCACGCGCAGTCCCTACGACTTGAGCGCCCTGGCGACCTTAGGCGGGGGCGCCGGTAGCCAAAACGCACGGGAGGCCCACGCTGAGGTTTCGACGTCAAGCCACAGTGCCGGTCTACGCGTCTACGGAACTCACTTCGAGTCGGACGGCTACCGCGCTAATAACCGGAATCTCGTCACCGATACCTTCGCCGATCTGCGCTGGCGGGGCGCCGCATCAGAACTCGCGCTGAAACTCGGGACCGACCGCCAGGACCTGCAGTTGCCGGGAGCGCGTACAGTCCAGCCCAGCGTGGGTCTGGACCAATGGAGCACGGACCCGCGAGGGACCTCTACGCCGCTAGATCGGTCCACCCGCAACGGAAATCACGCGGCGTTGGAACTGGACCATCACTTCGAGGCTTTTGACCTGAACCTCGGGGGAGGCTTCCGGAACAAGTTCCAGACCGCTTACTTCGACTTCGGGGGATTTCCGAATTACAGCGAGACACAGACCGCTGTCTGGTCGTTTACGCCGCGCGTGCGCTGGCCCTTGCAGGCCTTGGGCTATGACGCCTCCCTGGTGGCCGGGGTAGATGTCTACCACTGGCAGTACCAGAATCGGATCGCGGCTTCAGTCGCTGGGATCGACGCACCTCCGCATCGAGTGAGCGCGGATCAGGACAACCGGGCCGCTTACCTGCAGGCGAGCGTTGCTCCGGCGACCGGTACGACGCTGAGCGCAGGCGTGCGCCGGGAAACGCAGTGGATAGAGGCTAGCGATGCCTACAACCCGGCTGTGGCCGACCCGCTTTTCGCCAACGGGGCCTTGGCAGGCCGGCAGTCCGTCGCGGCTAAGGCGTGGACGCTCGGATTCCGTCAGCAGCTGGCCGCGGGCTCCGCAGTCTTCGCCAATGCGGGTACCGGCTTCCGCTTCGCCACCGTGGACGAGATCTACGGCGTCACTGCGGATTTTTTGAGTGAGCAGTTCAAGTTTCTGCGCCCGCAGCGCTCACGAAGCCTGGACCTTGGCGGCGAGCAGTCGTGGAACGCGTTCAAGCTGCGCGCGAATCTCTTCCAGGTGGACCTCACGGACGAGATCCACCTGGACTCCTACACAGCGGG
Organism: Betaproteobacteria bacterium; assembly: GCA_025356655.1. Taxonomy (GTDB): domain Bacteria; phylum Pseudomonadota; class Gammaproteobacteria; order Burkholderiales; family SHXO01; genus SHXO01. Next base: position 16,466 of record JANXRW010000083.1, read on the forward strand.
GATCGGGAACACCAACCTCCCACCCTCCAGGCGGCGAGGTTTGGAGGCGCAGGCGGGATGGGCGGTCAGCCCGACGTTTGCACTGGAATTCAACTACACCTATACCAGCGCACTTTTCCTGAGCGGGGACTTCCCCGGCGGTGCTTTCACCCGGCTCAATGTTCCGCTGGCTGGGAAGACCGTTCCACTGGTTTCCCGCCACCGAGCGAACCTGTCGGCGAATTGGCGACTGGAGCCAACCCTGTTGCTCTCTGGGAACTTCAGTTATGCCTCGCCACAATTCATGGACAACGACGAGCCAAACGACCTCGGGACGCGAATACCGGCCGCTTTCCTCGCCGGCGCGAAGCTGCAGTGGACTCCAGGGCCTTGGCGCCTAGCGCTTACCCTGGATAACCTGCTGGGGCACCGCTACTACACCTATGCGGTTCGTAGCCAGTTTACCGCCGACCGTTACAACGTCTATCCGCTACCGCAGCGCGTGGCGTGGCTATCCGTGGAATACACCTGGCACTGAGCGCCCGGCCGCGGTGGAGGGCTGCCCCAGGCTCAGCGCTTTGCGGCGCAGACCAGATCCACCAGAGTCTTCTCCGCCGTCTGCGGCTGGGCATGCTTGTTATCGCGGAAGTTGGAGGTGGGCCGCTCGGGGGTGCTGGCGTTCGGCTCCCCTGAGCCGTCCGCGCTCGCGTAGCGCCAGGACGCGCGTTCCTGATAGTTGTCGTTGCCGCAGTCTACATTCAGGAGCGCGCGCATGGACTGGTGCTCTGGGAAGTCGAAAGCGGGGACGGGGGTGTAATAGGCATTGAGCACCATGGCCGCGCGTGACGCTCCCTCGCCGGCCTTCACTTCCCGTAGATAGAGATCGGCCTGAGGGACTCCCTCGATGGTCAGGGAACCACCCACAAAATGCCAGCCGGCCGCCTCAATGCGCGACGCGTGGGCGGTGCGGAAATCCTTCATGGCCTTGGTGGCGTTGTCCACCCATTGCTGCAGGAAATCTTGGGCGAACACGGGGGAACTCCCCAACAGGCCAACGAGCAATAATGCCGCTTTTTTCACGGGTCACTCCCCTTGATGTCTCATGGATTTGCGTTTGGATGCAGCCCCGAATTGTGACCTGCCAGCGTGCGCGTCGGCAAGTGCCGGGGTTCGACCGCTGCGCACGGCCGGCAGCGCGGCTGGCGCGGGAGCCGTAATCGGTCACCCCTGTAGCGCCCCGCGCAGGCCCGTCGGCACTAGGGCGATCGGGGGGCAGGGGGAAGTGGTAATTAAATCAAGTTCCTATGGTGACTGCGGACATTCTTGGCAAAGTCACTCGGGTCAGGCGCGAACTTTGCTCGATCAAGTTCATGCCGGCCGTGCGAGCCATTCACGGGGACGATGGGTTCACGGAATCGGGCCGGATTTGTGCGGAGAGACTACATGGGGCTGATTCAGGAAGTTCCCTCGAGTCATAGCATTACCAGTGAGGCTGCCGTGAGAGCGGCTCCCCTGGCGCTGGTGAACCTGCAGGAGATATGGGATGGCATCGCCCATGGCGAATTCCGTCCCCACTTTCAGCCCGTGATCTCGCTTCGGGACATGAGCATTATCGGTGCGGAGACGCTGATGCGCTGGGACCATCCCCGCCGCGGCATGGTCCCGGCCGGTGAGTTTCTGCCGCTGATCGAAGACAACTTTCTTTTCGACGAACTGAGCGCTCTGATGCTCGAGCGCTCTATCCTCCAGTGCCAAATTTGGCGCGCCGCCGGTATCAACCTGCCCGTGTCGGTCAACCTGTCCGAGGATCTGTTGCTCGACGCCAAAGTGGTCAGCCGCCTGGCGCAGCGAATGACCGAGCTCGGCGTCCCCCCGGACCAATTGACCATCGAGGTCACCGAGACGGCGATCGCCCACAATCTCAACGACGTGTTGGAGAACATCGTGTCGCTGCGTACGCACGGATTCGGGGTCGCCATCGACGATTTTGGCACAGGTCACTGCGCACCCAGCTTGATTGAACGCCTGCCGGTGACGGCGCTGAAAGTCCATCGGATGGTTGTGGGCGGGGCGGCCGAGCGGCCCCACCTGCGCCGCCTCCTCGAGACGAGCCTGGATCTCTCACGCGAACTGAACATTCCTGCCGTCGCCGTGGGCGTGGAGTCCCAGGCGCAGTGGGAACTGGTGCAACTGCTGGGTTTCGACGCCGCCCAGGGTTTCCTGCTAGGCCGGCCCATGCCGGGGCAGTCGCTGAGCGAGTTTCACGAATGCTGGAGCAGCGGGGCGGTCGTTTGATGCCACCCCCGGGGGGCATGGGCCCCGGGGATGGTTCCTCAGGAAGCCACGAAGTAGGCGTTGTTGATTTCCTGGGTAAGCGAGGCAATGTTGCGCAGGAAATGGGTCAGATACTCGTGCAGCCCTTCGGTGAAGATCGCATCCACCCGGCCGTAGTGAAGGCTGGCATGTAGTTCACCCGCGCGGCGCAGCGCCTCGCGCGCTCTCGGTTGGTCCAAGCGCTGAAGGATCTCAAAAACTGCGCTCATGCAGGCATGCAACGAACGCGGCATGTCCTCGTGCAGGATGAGCAATTCTGCCACCCGTAGCGGCGTGATGACATCCCGGTACACCTTCCGGTAGGACTCGAAGGCGCTTACCGAGCGGAGCACCGCCGCCCACTGGTAGTAATCCACCGCCCCGCCCACGTCCTCCAGGCTGGGAAGCAACACGTGGTACTTGACGTCGAGCAGGCGCGCCGTGCTGTCTGAGCGCTCGAGGAAGGTGCCCAGCCGGTTGAACTGGAAGGCCTCGTCCTTTAGCGCCGTTCCTACCGTGACGCCGCGGAAGAGGTGAGAGCGCTCCTTAACCCAGTCGAAGAACTCCATCACCTGCTCGGAACGGAGCCGGGACTCGTCAATCCGTTGCAACTCCAGCCAGGTGGAGTTGAGCACTTCCCACATCTCGGACGTGATGCTGCCGCGTACGGCGCGCGCATTCTCACGGGCGGCCCGCGCAGCGGAGACGATACTGAAGGGGTTTTCCAGGTCCAGCACCATGTAGTGCAGCACGTCACGGGAGCAGACGGTCGTGTGCCGCCCACTGAACGGGTAGAGCGTTCCCGTGATATTAAGTGGTGCCATCCAGCCCTGCTCGGCCAAGCGAGCATCCTGGGGCAGCATGGACATGCGGTAGGCTACCTCCAGGGTGCGCGCGGTGTTTTCCGCGCGCTCCACGTAGCGGGCCATCCAGTAGAGATTATTGGCAGCTCGGCTCAGCATGGGCTAACCCTGAATCGGTCCGGCGTGATTATCATCAATAGGCCACCCAGGTGTCCTTGGTTCCTCCGCCCTGGGAGGAGTTCACCACGAGAGACCCTTCGCGCAGCGCGACTCGCGTAAGTCCCCCGGGGACCATCACCACTTCCTTGCCCGACAGCACGAAGGGGCGCAGATCGATGTGCCGGGGCGCCACTCCGCTCTCGACGAAGGTAGGGCAAGTCGACAGCGACAGGGTGGGCTGTGCGATGAACTTCTCCGGCAAGTCCAGGATGCGTAGCCGATAGGCCTCGCATTCTCGCGCGGAGCTGGTCGGTCCGATCAGCATGCCGTAGCCGCCCGAACCGTGCACTTCCTTCACCACCAGGTCCTTGAGGTTCGCCAGCGTATAGGCCAGGTCGTCCTTGCGCGAGAGCTCGTAGGTGGGAACGTTGGAAATCAGGGGTTCCTCGCCCAGATAGAACCGGATCATCTCGGGCACGTAGGGATAGACGGATTTGTCGTCGGCGACACCGGTCCCCACGGCGTTGGCCAGGGTCACCGAGCCAGCACGGTAGGCCCGCACCAGGTCGGGGACGCCTAGCACGGAGTCGCTGCGGAACTCGACCGGGTCCAGGAAGTCGTCGTCGATGCGACGGTAGATCACATGCACGGCTCGGGGGCCGGACGTGGTGCGCATGAAGACCTGGTCGTTCTGCACGAACAGGTCCGGCCCCTCCACCAGTTCGATGCCCATCTGCTGGGCGAGGAAGGCGTGCTCGAAGTAGGCCGAGTTGAACTGCCCGGGGGTCAGCACCACCACGGTGGGATCCGTGATGCCCTCCGGTGCGACGCTGCGCAACATATCCAGGAGTAGATCGGGGTAGTGCTCCACCGGTTCGATGGCCTGTTGTGCGAAGAGCTCAGGCATCAGCCGCATGCTCATCTTGCGGTTTTCCAGCATGTAGGACACACCGGAGGGCGTGCGCAGGTTGTCCTCGAGCACGTAGTAGTCCCCAGCGCCGGCGCGCACTAGGTCGATGCCCGCGATATGCGCGTAGGTCCCACCTGGGACGGTTAGCCCATCCATGGCTTTTTGGTAGAGCTTGTTGTCGAGGACCTTGTTGGCAGGAATGCGTCCCGCCGCCAGAATCTCGCGTCCGTGGTAGATGTCATGCAGGAACATGTTCAGGGCTCGCACCCGCTGGCACAAGCCCAGGTGCAGACGCTTCCATTCCGCGTGCGGGATCACATGGGGCAGGATGTCGAAGGGGATGAGCCGTTCGGCGCCGCTGTCTTCACCATAGACGGCGAAGGTGATGCCGACCCGGTGGAACAGCATCTGTGCGGCTGTGCGCATGGCCGAGAGGCGCTCCGGAGAGGTTTTCTTGAGCCAGTCGCCGACGGTCGCGTAGTGCGGCCGGATACTGCCATCGGGCGCGTACATCTCGTCGTAGGCGGCGGACGCGGGCTTCGGCGTCGCGGCGCTCGCCTGGGATGAACTGAGGGGCATTTCTTGGTTCTGCATTTTTGCTCTCGCCGACGATGCATGGGTCTTCTGCAACCACCGTGCCAAGCCCCGTGAATAGCAGCCTTGCCCCGTTCGGGCGGGCCCAGTGGCGATCTGCGTCCTGGGGACCTAACCCGAGTTTGTCATCACGCTCCGTCAACCCTAATTAAAGCAACAACGTAGAGCGTTATTGCCGTGCGTATGGCACTACATTTTTGCAGCTGCCCATCCGCTTGTCGCGACGGCCCGCGCGGGCGCGGTCAG
>JANXRW010000108.1 GCA_025356655.1 Betaproteobacteria bacterium
AGCCCTATGCTTGGCTGAAGGACACCCTCGAAAAGCTGCCGGTGTGGCCGAACAGCCGCATCGACGAACTCCTGCCGCTGCGCCGGCCGAAGCCAACCTGATCCCGATCGTCGCCGCAAGGTGCCTTGGCTGGACGCTTACAGCCTATGCCGCCGCGGGACCGATAGCTCGTCGACGCACCCTCATCAGCGCCATTGGAGAATATCCTAAGTGACTGTGGCAGCGACGGAATTAGCCAAGTTGGGCCCGTCGCAAAAGAGCCGCGCCCACCGGGGAACCGTCGACAAGGCGAAAGGCACTACCGGCCCGATCACGCTCGTAGGGATCGTTGTTTACGGCTATCCAGGACATCAGAACTCGACGACGCATGATTGGCGGCTACCAGTAACGCTGGTGAACCCAAGAGTGGGTCGCGAGCGATGAGCCAATCACTGTGGCAGCGTAGACGTTGGGATCCAATCTCCTCATGTCACCTGTCTCTCAGAAGTCCTGCTCGGGCGCGCCAGCTTCACTTGCTACCTGCTTCAGGTGCAGCAGCAGTCGATGCGCCGAGGTGTAGGGGTTCCAGCCGTTAGTCTCGGCACGATCCTCCAGCCAAGTTGCCGACGAGACGGCTGCATCGATGCGCGGCATGAGCTGATTCGCGGTGCGTGACTCGGCTTTCGCGTAATCCGGCAGGTACTGATCGCGGATGCGCTCGACGACTGCGGCGCAGTTCGCGTATGCGGCGTCGCTTCGCTCGAAGTGCAGCAGCACCCATACCTCGAAGCAGGGGATCGAGACGATCTCCTGGATGGGCAAGGGCTTCTTCTTGCGCCCGGCAAGCGCCTTGATCTTTTCGCGGGCGCGAGCGAAGCTCTCGTGCGAGTCTCGATCGAAGACGCAGAAGATGTAGTCGTAGCCGCCGGCTTCATTGGCCTTCTGTTCCGCACACTCAACCACGCTGATCGGTGCGGAGCCGTGCGTGTTGTCTGCGACGAAGACCTCAGCTGGTCGCAGACCATGATGGAGCCGCGCGGCTTCGAAGTAGGCGCGTTCGGTTTCCCCTTCACAGACGACGAGCGTGATCGAACGCGGCGGTCGCGTGCCAGGCTTGCGCTGGAATGACTTGCGGCCGCGCAGAGGGGAGATTCGAGTCATCCCCTACCACTCCCACCGACCGATCAGGGGAATCGCACCGTAGCGACCCTTGAGATAACCGCGCTCGAGCGCCTCATCCTTGCGTGGCGAGAATTCGAGCAGCGAGTACACGTGGCTTGCCCGCTCCTTGTTCTTCTCGACGAACCAGATCTGGTCCCGACGCAACAGATCGGGATCGAGCAGCGTCGTGTCGTGGGTGGTGAACACGAGCTGCGCGTTCTTCCTGTTGTCGTTGCTATTGAACAGCTCGACGAGGTATCGCGTCAGCTTGGGATGCAGGCTGCGATCGAGCTCGTCGACGAACAGGCTGGCGCCTGAGTCCAGCGCCCGTAGCCAGCCGCCCGCGAACTCGAAGAGCTTCTGGGTACCGTCGGATTCGTCGAAGAGGTCGAATGCAACCTCGTCGCCCTCGTCGACGCGCTTGTGCCACGCAAGCACCCGCCAGACCCGCTGCTGTCCGAGGGGTTGCCCCGGGTTGAGCAAACCGGCAATGCCTTGCATGAGAGGGGGAATGGAAGATAGTCCCTCTTCTTCACGCAGCTCCAGGCGGTCGATGTCGATGTCGGCGGCTTGCATGAATCGCATCACACGCAGCCGGGAGTCGTCCTGACGCAGCATTTCGAGGCTGAGCAATGGGTTCAGTTGGACGCCGGGCACCAAGACGATGAGTTTGTGCACGATCCAGTCGAAGACGGATCGCAGTTGCTCGTTGTTCAGTTGAACCGCGGTGGACAGGAACAACGCGTTGCTGCGGGTCGAGTTCTGCCAGACCTGGCGCTGCTTGCGCTCTCCCTTAAAGTGCGGCCCGAACCACCATTCGCAGGCGTTCTTATCCGGCTTGTATTCCCGCTCGAACCAGCGCTGCGGACGACCCAGCGGATAGGCGACCAGCCACTCCTTCGTGATGCGTTCCGCCGAAGCCTCGACGCAGTACTCGTAGCGCGTGCCGTCGAGCTCGAACACGACCTCGAACCCCGATGGCTCCTCGCGGCTCTGTCCAGCGAGCAAGAATGGCGTGAGAGGCAGGCGCTGCCCTTCCTGGGTCGCGGTAGACGAGTTCTGCACGAGCTGCCGCAGCATCTCCAGAGCGCGCAGCAGATTGCTCTTGCCCGCCGCGTTGGGCCCATAGATCACCGCCGAGCGCAGCAGGCGCATGTCCTTCGCCTCGGTCGCCACGGTGTTGCCCTCCTGGTGCGCCGTGTCTGCGCTGGCCACCAGGCTCAGGGTCTGACGGGACCGGATCGAGCGGTAGTTGGTGACGGAGAACTCGATAAGCATCGGATGGCGCCAATTGAGCTATTGGATGCGTATCATCGCCGTTTTTCCGCAAGAATGGAACTGAAATATGTGATTTCGGCCACCCTAGATGGGCCGCAAACGACCACCCAAGGCGCCGCCGGAGCGCGGCCAGGTCGCACGGCTCAGGCACCGTCGATCGAAGTCAGCCGCCAACCCCCGAGGAACGACCAGGAGAACACTGGGAGGCAAGACCGACGAGCATTGGTCAAGCTGGCGAATCTAGTACGAGGTTCACACACCGCGGCGGAGACTGACTTGAACCGGCAGCAAACCACGATGGCGACTCTGACTCCCGCTGTGGTCCTCGATCTGTACAGCCCGGCCTACATGTGCTTCTTGTAGTACGCCCACTGCACACTCGCCAGGCCGCCGGTCAGCAGCGCGCCGAGCACGACGCACAGTTCCCATTGCACCGGCCCCGGCCACATCAACAGGGCAACCCCGCCCAGCCCCAGCACCGCCAACTGCAGGTACTTCGCCCGGTGGTAGAGGCTGGCCGACTCGCGTCCCCCGCAAGCCCGGCGGATCGCACGCTGGGTGAACCCATCGGCGGCGCCGACCGCGTACAGAAGAAGGAGCAGCGGCGCGAAGCGCGCCAGGATCGCTGCGCGCACGCCGAGCAACTGGGTGCCGACCATGGCCGCCTCGATGCCCTCGCGGTGCGAGACATAGCTGCGCCGCATGATCGTGTCCGGGATCGACAAGGCCGACCCGTTGGCGAACTGCGTGCCCATGTCGTGGATGCCGGTTGCCTCGAACACGATCGAGTACAGGGCATTCGCAGGCCCGGTGATGACGCCGGCGCCGGGGCCCCGCTGCGCGGCGAGCGCGATGCCGCCCGCAAGATCGTGCGCCAGGAGCTCGCGCAGCTGCTCGATCCCCTGCGGCCAGACTTTGAACACGAACACCCAGTCGACGATCCAGGCGCACAGCAGGAGCGCGACCAAGCCCAAGGCCAGCGAGAAGGCCAGCTTCAGCGGGCTGAGCAGCACCCCGGCCAAGGCGCCGTCGTGGAAGGCCGCATTCCTAGACGACACGTCGACCCTCCGGTTCGGAGGAGTCCTCCGGCTGATTCCAAGGTCCGTCGAGGCGCGCCCGCAGCGTCTCGCCGATCTCGGCAAGACTCGTCGGCATTAGCGGATCGCTCGACGCTGACGGCAGCGGCATGCGGATCTTGTGCAGCTGGCCGCCGTGAATGAGGGCGAAGGCCTCGCCCTTGGGCAGTTGAACGAGATCGGTCGGCTCGAGCATCCGGACGGTTTCCGGGGCGATGCGGTCCTCGTTGCGGCTGGCGAAGTCCGCGAAGTCGACCGGGTCGTTGGTGTCGGAGACCGACGACGACACGACGGTCGAGACCACATGCACTTCGGGCAGCTGGCTCGTCAGCAGCTCGGCGGTGGCCACCTCCTTCACCCGCAACATGATCAGGGTGTTGAAGTTGCCTGCGATCTGTCCGGCCTTGGCCGGAGAACCGATGCGTGCTTCCACGTCCGACCAGGTCTGCGTGTACGCCGTAACTTGAAACCCAGCCCCGCCCGCCTTGTTGAGCAGCGGGATGAACTCGTCGCCGATCAGCTCGTTGAACTCGTCGGCGTGGATCGCGATGCGCCGGGGCGTCACCTCGCCCGGCAGGCCGCGACCGGCGCCGAACTTGTAGAGGCTGCCGGCCACGCTGGTGAGATCGACGAACATCGAGTTGCCGACTGGTGTGGATCCAGCTCTGGCCACCGCTCTATGCCATCCTGAACTACGTCGGCACGCTGGCCAGCGCCCGCAATCTAGCAGCAGCCGCCCGCATGGGCTCGGGCGCCCAGGGCCTGACGCTGGATACCGCGGCCAGCATCTACCAGGGCGCCATCTCCGACCAGGCGATCGCCGGCTACATGCTGGTGTCGATCCCCATCATCGCCACCGCCATCATCAAGGGCGGCGAAGTCGCCTTCCAGGCGGTGACCGCCACCAGCGCCATCCAGTCGGTAGCGTCGAGCGAAGCAGCCGGCGCCACCAAAGGCCTGGTCACGCAAGATTCGGTCTCCTTCGACCAACAGCAGCTCGCGCCGACTCGCACCTCGGCCTTCATGGCCAGCACCACCGACGCCCGCGGCACCACCATCCAGGGCAGCGGCCCAGACGCCGGCGTGTTCCGCTACCAAGCCACCCTCAGCCGCCTGGCCAGCACCTTCACCGTCACTGAGCGCCAGGCCACCGCGGTGGGCGAGAGCGCTCGCGAGGCCGAGTCCTTCGCCACCACGCAACGCGAAGCCATGCAGCGCAGCCAGGCCACCGCACTGACCCACGCGCTGGGCATCCAGGACAGCTACGAGAAGTCCCAGCAGCGCACCGGTGCCACCAGCACCTCCGAGGGCGGCTCGACATCGAGCCAGTTCCAGGCGATGAGCACGGTCGCCAAAGAGGTGAATCGCAGACTCGGCTTGAATGAGGATTCGACGGTTGGAAAGAGCGTGGCGGCAGCGGCCTCGATCGGCGCGAAGATCCCGCTCACGGAGATCGGTGCCGAAGCCAAGACGGAGGGTCGGTCCGTCGATCAGCAACGCCTGCTGAGCGCATACGACTACGCCCGCAAGGCTGCCGAAAGCGCTCAGATCTCGGACGCCAGTGCCCTGGTCAAGGACTTCCGATCATCGGACGCCTACCAGTGGGCGCGCGGCAACCGCACCAGTTCCACCGCCGGCTACGACTCGTCGTCGCGCGAGGCCAGCGAACGGCAATCGTCCAGCGACAGCGCCTACGGCCGTGCCAAGGAACTGGCGCGCACCGCACAGTTCATGCGCGAATGGGGCAGCGGCACGCAGACCGACTTCACCAACTACGCGGCCCAACGATTGGCCGAGCGCGGCCTCCTGCACGAAGAAGACCCGATCAAGATGCAGCGGGCAGTGGCCGAGATCGCGTACTCGTACGCCCGTGGCGGCAGCGCCGGCAGCGGCTACGTCCCCACCGACAGCCCGCTCGGCCCCAGCCAACCACTCCCCGATGCCATGGGCTGGCAGTCCCCATTGCGCGACCAGTACAACAGCCAGGTCCGTGGTGCAGACGGCAGCGCGATCACCGACCAGGCTAATCGCAACGATGCCGAGATCCGGGCCCGTCAATCCGGGGCGCGTGTGCAGCCGGGCAAGGCGGTCGGAAACGACGTCTCAGGCCGGGTCAAGCAGGGCCAGCGGGAAGCAGCAGGCGCCATCGAGAAGGGGCGCCATCAGGTGTCGGAGGACGCCGGCACGCTCAGCGAGAACTACAGGGCGACCGTGCGTGCCGGCAAGGTCAGCCCGAACCGCGGCGGCAACCGGGCCGTCTGGGACACGGTCGGCGCGAATGCCGGCACGCCTAAGATCGGTACCCCGCCCAAGCACGCACCCATCAGTGGGTGGCACTTCAACAAGGAAGGTGTACCTGTGGCCGGTCCAGCGCCAACCGATCCCGCTCCGAACCCAGGCGACCGGGCCGCAATCAACCCCCCCTCACCCGGAAAAGCGCCGCGCGGCGCGTCGGGCGACCGGTGAGAGGCCTTGGCTCAATCCTCGTGAGCGGACCCGACTTCCAAGCTTCCGAGGCCGTTGCTGGTCAGGTAGCCTGGGCGATCGTCCATACACGTGAACGACTTGCCACTCGAACCCGGAGCGTCCCGCACCTCCATGCTGTCGCGGGCAGCGGCTTCGGACTCATCGGCGTACGCCGCATCCGTCAAGGGAATCGACAGCGCCGCGTGCAATTGCGTCCTCAAGGCCAATGCGGTCTCCAGTATGGGTTTCAGAAGTCCACTCATGATTGTCAGCATACCCCTTCACTGACACCGTTGAACAGCACAGCACGAAGACCGAAGCGTGCTGGGGCGACGCCCCGGCACTGGGCATCCCATCGCGCGCGCTGAGTGTGCAGGACTCGGCTGTTGGGGCTCACTTTATTCCACTGCTTCCGTCGCACGGTAATCCGCGAGTGCTGGCGAGCGTGGTCGCGGATTACGTCCCCGAGTGGGGCAATGTGAGACGGGGGAGTAGAGCGAGACTGGGGGTCGCTCAGAACAACGTGAGCTGATCGAAGTGC
>JANXRW010000112.1 GCA_025356655.1 Betaproteobacteria bacterium
CTTCGCCTCGCCGCCAAAACGCGTCGACATCACGTGCGTGATCGCCGCCGTCAGCGTCGTCTTCCCATGGTCAACGTGACCAATGGTCCCCACGTTCACGTGAGGCTTCTTCCGCTCAAATTTTGCTTTACCCATGACCGCGACCCTTTACTGTTTCCGAGAACTGCTTCCGTGTCCGAGAAAAACCCCTGTCCGAGTGCCTATCGCCTGCTCATGACCGCCTCGGTCACACTTTTGGGTGCCTCGGCGTAACACTTGAATTCCATTGTGTAAGTGGCCCGCCCCTGGGACAGCGAGCGCACTGCGGTCGAATACCCAAACATCTCGCCCAAGGGCACCTGTGCCCGGACCAGCTTGTTGCCCGCGGCCGCCTCTTGCATCCCCTGGATGACCCCGCGCCGGGCGGCCAGATCGCCCACGACGTGCCCCATGAAAGGCTCCGGGGTCTCCACCTCCACGGTCATCAAGGGCTCCAACAACAACGACGCGTTGTTCCGCAGCGCGTCTTTCACGGCGATCTGGGCGGCGATACGGAAAGCATTCTCCGAGGAATCCACCTCGTGGTAGCTCCCACCCAACAGCGTCACGCGCAAGTCCACCACCGGAAACCCTGCCAGTGCCCCGCTGGGCAGGGCCTCTTCGACGCCTGCGCGTATGGCGGGACAGTACGCTGCGGGTATCATGGCGCCGCGGGTTGCGTCGACAAACTCAAAGCCTGCGCCCTGGGCTAGCGGCTCCAGCCGCAGCCGGACATGGCCGTATTGGCCGCGGCCGCCAGCCTGTTTCACGAATCGTCCCTCGGCGTCGGCCGACCGACGCAGCGCTTCGCGGTAGGCCACCAACGGTCGCCCGACGCTTGCCTCCACTCCGAACTCACGGCGCAGGCGGTCGACAATGATCTCCAGGTGCAGTTCGCCCATGCCCGAGATCACTGTCTGTCCTGACTCCGCATCCACCCTCACTCGAAAAGATGGGTCCTCCAGGGCGAGTCGCGCTAGGGCGTGGGCCATACGCTTCTGATCTTCGTCGGTGCACGCCTCCAGGGCCTGAGAGATCACCGGCACGGGGAAATCCATACGCTCGAGCACGATGACGCGGGCCGGGTCGCACAGCGTGTCACCTGTTTCCGCGTGTTCCAACCCAACAGCCGCCGCGATGTCCCCTGCACGCACCTCGCGGATCTCCTCGCGCTGGTTCGCGTGCATCTGCATCAGGCGCCCGATTCGCTCCAAGCGACCCTTCAACGGGTTGAAGACCACGTCGCCGCTACCCACGACACCGGAGTAGACCCGAAAGAAAATAAGCGGCCCCACCACCGGGTCAGTCATCACCTTGAACACCAGCGCGGCGAAGGGTTCCTCGTCCTTGGCCTCGCGCACGCCCGCATCCCCACCACTGAGCAGGCCACGGACGGCCGGAATATCCGCGGGGGCGGGGAGATAGTCGACGACCGCATCAAGAATCGCTTGAACCCCCATGTTGCGGAAGGCGGAGCCACACAGCAGCGGCACCACCTCAAAGGCGATGGTGCGCGCGCGCAGGCCCTGGCGGACCTCTTCTACGTCTAAGTGCCCCGTTTCTAAGTACTTGTCGAGCAACTCCTCTGAGGCCTCGGCGGCGGCCTCGACCATCTTCTCGCGCCATAACGCCGCCAGAGCGTACAGTTCGGAGGGAACTTCACGCTCCTCGAAGTGCATCCCTTGCGTGGCGTCGTCCCAGTAGATGGCCTTCATCCTCACCAGGTCGACGACCCCGATGAAGCTTTCCTCGCCGCCGATAGGGATCTGCACCGGCACGGGATTCGCATCGAGCCGCTCGCGCATCTGCTCGTACACCCGGAAGAAGTTGGCGCCGAGGCGATCCATCTTGTTCACGAAGGCGAGTCGCGGGACCCGGTATTTGTTCGCCTGGCGCCAGACCGTCTCGGATTGCGACTGCACTCCGCCAACGGCGCAGTAAACCATACAGGCCCCATCAAGCACGCGCAAACACCGCTCGACTTCCACCGTGAAGTCTACGTGTCCGGGCGTGTCGATGATGTTGATGCGATGTTCCGGATGGCGCCCGTCCATCCCCTTCCAGAAGCAGGTGGTCGTTGCGGCGGTGATCGTTATTCCGCGCTCGCGCTCCTGCTCCATCCAGTCCATGACCGTGGCCCCATCGTGGACCTCGCCCATGTGGTGGGACACCCCGGTGTAGAAGAGGATCCGCTCGGTGGTCGTCGTCTTCCCCGCATCAATGTGCGCACTGATCCCGATATTGCGGTATCGATCGATGGGAGTGACACGAGGCACTTTGCAGGGATCCTTAGTTCTAGAAGCGGTAGTGCGAGAATGCCTTGTTCGCTTCGGCCATGCGGTGCACCTCTTCGCGCTTCTTGATCGCGCCCCCGCGGCCGTCGGCAGCCTCGGTCAGTTCGTTCGCGAGCCGCTGGGTCATGGACTTCTCGTTCCGCTTGCGCGCAGCGTCACGCAGCCAGCGCATGGCGAGCGCGGTGCGACGGACGGAGCGCACTTCCACGGGCACCTGGTAGTTGGCACCACCCACGCGGCGACTCTTCACTTCCACCATGGGGCGGGCGTTGGCTAGGGCGGTGGTGAACACCTCAAGGGGATCCTTTCCACCTTTTCTGGAGATCTGCTCCAGTGCCCCGTAGACCATGCGCTCGGCAACAGATTTTTTGCCCTGCGTCATGATCACGTTCATAAACTTGGCAACATCTGAGCTCCCGTATTTGGGATCCGGCAGAATCTCGCGCTTCGGTACTTCTCTGCGTCGTGGCATCGCTTACCTCAATTCAGTGTAGGCCGCTGCTGCGTGGTGCCCGCGGTCTCTTCCCAGCACTTCCACCCCCAACCCACAGGGGCGCGCCCCAGGTGCCTGTTACGCTACCTTCGGGCGCTTGGCGCCGTACTTGGAGCGGCTCTGCTTGCGGTCCTTCACCCCGGTGGTATCCAGGCTGCCGCGTACGATGTGATAACGCACACCGGGCAAGTCCTTGACCCGGCCCCCCCTGATCAGGACCACGGAGTGCTCCTGAAGGTTGTGTCCCTCGCCGCCGATGTAACCGATGACCTCGAAGCCATTGGTCAAGCGTACCTTCGCGACCTTCCGCAATGCCGAGTTCGGCTTCTTAGGAGTCGTGGTGTAGACGCGCGTGCAGACCCCGCGCTTTTGGGGGCAGTTAGCGAGCGCCGGGACCTTGCTCTTCTGGCGCTTGGCGGTACGCGGCTTGCGTACCAGCTGATTTATGGTTGGCATAGTTCCTCAAGAATCCCTTGCTGTCCGACTTTGGCGCCCAGCGCCTCTGACCTGCCGACACTTGACACAAACCCTGCCGGCGATCGGTGCATCGTTTTTCGGTTCCGAAAGCGCACAGGGGACGGCGTAGAGCCGCCCCGCAGCGCCTTTGGTGCCGGTTCGCGCTGTTCCGCAGAGCGTTCCGACAGGCGGGTAAAAAGACCGAGGAGTTTAGGGGGTCCGGGTGCCGCTGTCAAGGCGCCCCCCCCGAGCTTAGGCGACCTGTTCGCTGGGCGTCGTTTGCCCCGTTTCCGGAACCAACACTGGCGCCGGGGTGATGAACTCCTCCGCGATGCCGCGCCTACGCCGGGAGGTGTGGTACGCAAGCCCCGTCCCAGCCGGGATGAGGCGCCCGACGATAACGTTCTCCTTCAGGCCCCGTAGGTCGTCGCGCTTGCCCATGATGGCAGCCTCGGTCAAAACCCGCGTGGTTTCCTGGAAGGAGGCGGCAGAGATGAAGGAATCCGTGGACAGCGACGCCTTGGTTATACCCAGCAGCATGTGGCTAAAGGTCGCGGGCGCCTTGCCCTGGGCGACGACCGTCTCGTTCTCCTCCAGCAGGTCTGCCCGCTCGACCTGTTCGCCCGGAATGAACCGCGTCTCGCCAGCATCCTCAATCTGCACGCGGCGCAGCATCTGCCGCACGATGACCTCGATATGCTTGTCGTTGATCTTCACGCCCTGCAACCGGTAGACGTCCTGCACCTCGTCGGTGATGTAGCGCGCCAAGGCCTCAACGCCCAGCAGACGAAGGATGTCGTGGGGGTCGGCAGGGCCATCCACGATCGACTCGCCCTTGTTCACCACCTGCCCGTCGTGCGCCATGACGTGCTTGTCCTTGGCGATAAGGTACTCGTGTGCCACCCCGTCCGGGTCGGTGATGACCAGACGCTGCTTGCCCTTCGTATCCTTGCCGAAGGATACGGTCCCGGTGATCTCCGCGAGCATGCCTGCGTCCTTGGGCGAGCGCGCCTCGAATAGCTCGGCGACGCGCGGCAGACCGCCGGTGATATCCCGGGTCTTGGAGGTCTCCTGGGGTATCCGGGCAAGCACCTCGCCCATGTTCACCTGTTGGCCATCCTTCACCGTGATAACCGAGTGGATCTGGAAAGTGATGTTGACCGGCAGTTCCGTGCCCGGAATCTTCACTTCGCTGCCCGTCTCGTCGATTAACTTCACGCTGGGGCGCAGCCCCTTGGCCGGCGACACACCACGGCGCTTCGGATCGATGACCACCAAGGTGGACAGGCCGGTCACCTCGTCGATCTGCTTAGCGACGGTCACCCCTTCTTCGACGTTCTCGAACTTGATGCGCCCGGCGAACTCGGTGATGATCGGACGAGTATGCGGATCCCAGGTCGCCAGGACCTTGCCAGCCTTAACCACCGCACCCTCGCTGAGCAGTAAGGTGGCGCCATAGGGTACTTTGTGGCGCTCGCGCTCACGGCCGTTGTCGTCCACGATCGCGAGCTCGCCACTGCGGGAAATGGCGATCTGCTCGCCCTTGGGGCTAACCACAAAGCGCAGTTGGGCGGAGAAGCGCACCGCACCGTTGGACTTGGTTTCGAGCTGGCTGACCACCGCCGTCCGGGATGCCGCGCCACCGATGTGAAAGGTGCGCATGGTGAGCTGGGTACCTGGCTCGCCGATGGACTGGGCGGCGATAACACCAACCGCCTCACCAACGTTGACCAGTTGGCCGCGACCAAGGTCACGGCCATAGCACTTGGCGCACAAGCCGTAGCGGGTCTCGCAGCTCAGTGGCGTGCGCACCTTCACCTCATCGATGCCCAGGGCCTCGATATGCTCCACCTCGTCCTCATTGAGGATCAGGCCAGTTTCATAGATCGTCTCACCGGACTCGGGATGCGCGACATCCGCGGTCAGCACACGGCCAAGGATCCGCTCGCGCAGCGCCTCAACGACTTCGCCGCCCTCAACCAACGCCTTCACAGCAACGCCTGCCGGGGTGTGGCAATCGTCCTCGGTGACAACCAAGTCCTGCGTTACGTCCACGAGGCGACGGGTCAGGTAACCAGAATTGGCAGTCTTTAACGCCGTGTCCGCCAGGCCCTTCCGAGCGCCGTGCGTGGAGATGAAGTACTGCAGCACGTTAAGGCCTTCGCGGAAGTTGGCCGTAATGGGAGTCTCGATGATGGACCCATCGGGCTTGGCCATCAGGCCACGCATCCCCGCGAGCTGACGGATCTGCGCTGCCGAACCCCGTGCGCCGGAGTCGGCCATCATGTAGATGGAGTTGAAGGACTCCTGCATCACCGTCTTGCCGTTCTTGTCTTTCATGGGAGTCCAAGTGGCGGATTCCTTGTTCCACTCCACCACCGGCTCGGTACCCAGGTGATCCATCATGGCTTTTGCCACGAGATCCCCGGCACGCCCCCAGATATCGACGACCTTGTTGTAGCGCTCGCCCTGGGTGACCAGGCCCGAGGTGTACTGCTGTTCGATCTCGGCGACCTCGCGCTCGCCGTTGCCGATGATTTCTTCCTTCTCTGCAGGGACCTGCATGTCGTCCACACAGATCGAGATGCCGGCACGCGTGGCATAGCTGAAGCCGGTATACATCAAGCGGTCGGCGAAAATCACGGTCTCGCGCAGACCGCAGCGGCGGAAGCTGCCGTTGATGAGGCGCGAAATTTCCTTCTTCTTAAGCGATTTGTTGATGAGCGCGAAAGACAGGCCCTCGGGCAAGATCTCCGAGAGCAAGGCCCGCCCAACCGTAGTGTCGTACCGAGTACGCGCCTGTACCAGTTGGCCGTCGGGCCCTGGCACCATCTCGTCGATACGCACCTTGATGCGGGCGCCAAGTTCCACCTGACGTGTATCGTAGGCGCGTTGGGCCTCCTCCACGTCGGCAAACATCATTCCCTCACCCCGGGCCCCAACTTTTTCGCGGGTCAGGTAGTACAGGCCCAAAACGATGTCCTGGGACGGCACGATGATGGGGTCGCCGTTAGCCGGCGAGAGGACGTTATTGGAGGACAGCATGAGCGTACGTGCTTCCATCTGCGCTTCAAGCGACAGGGGAACGTGAACAGCCATCTGGTCGCCGTCGAAGTCCGCGTTGAAGGCCGCGCAGACTAGTGGGTGCAACTGAATCGCCTTGCCTTCGATGAGTACGGGTTCGAAGGCCTGGATGCCCAAACGGTGCAGGGTGGGGGCCCGGTTGAGCATGACCGGGTGTTCCCGGATCACTTCCTCCAGGATGTCCCAGACCTCCGGGACCTCCTGCTCGACGAGCCGCTTTGCCGCCTTGATAGTAGTAGCTAGGCCGAGCACTTCCAGCTTGTTGAAGATGAAGGGCTTGAACAACTCCAGCGCCATCTTCTTGGGGAGCCCGCACTGGTGCAACTTGAGCTGGGGGCCCACCACGATGACGGAGCGGCCGGAGTAATCCACGCGCTTGCCGAGCAGGTTCTGGCGGAATCGCCCTCCCTTGCCCTTGATCATGTCGGCCAGCGACTTCAGCGGCCGCTTGTTGGCGCCGGTCATCGCCTTGCCACGGCGGCCGTTGTCCAGGAGGGAGTCCACCGCCTCCTGCAGCATGCGTTTCTCGTTACGGACGATGATCTCGGGAGCCTTCAACTCGAGCAGCCGCTTGAGGCGGTTGTTCCGGTTGATCACGCGCCGGTAGAGGTCGTTCAGATCCGAGGTGGCGAAACGTCCGCCATCGAGGGGAACCAGGGGGCGCAGATCGGGCGGAAGCACCGGCAACACCTCCAGCACCATCCACTCGGGCTTGATGTTGGACTTGTGGAAGGATTCCAGCAGCTTGAGCCGCTTCGCGATCTTCTTGATCTTGGTCTCGGAGTCGGTGCCGGCCAGTTCCTGGCGCAGTTGGTCGATCTCGCGGATGAGGTCCAGGTGGCGCAGCAGTTCGCGCACGCCCTCGGCTCCCATCAGCGCGCCGAACTCGTCGCCGAACTCCTCAACTTTGGTGAGGTAGTCCTCCTCGGATAGCAGTTGACCGCGCTGCAGGGGGGTCATGCCCGGGTTCACCACCACGTAGGCCTCGAAGTAGAGGACCCGCTCGATGTCCCGCAAGGTCATGTCAAGCACCAGGCCCAACCGGGAGGGCAGCGACTTGAGGAACCAGATATGGGCGACCGGGCTCGCGAGCTCGATATGGCCCATTCTCTCCCGGCGCACCTTGGACAGGGTGACTTCGACGCCGCACTTCTCGCAAACGACACCGCGGTGCTTGAGCCGCTTATATTTCCCGCACAGGCACTCGTAATCCTTCACCGGTCCGAAGATCTTGGCGCAAAACAGCCCGTCTCGCTCCGGCTTGAAGGTGCGATAGTTGATGGTCTCAGGTTTCTTGACCTCGCCATAGGACCACGCGCGGATTTTCTCCGGCGAGGCGAGGCCGATCTTGATACCGTCGAATTCCTCTTCCTTCGTAACCTGCTTGAACAGATCCAGCAATGCTTTCATGTACCCTCCGTGCGGCCTGGAGTGCGACCAGTTTTGCTCTCAACACCCGTGCTGCAAAGTCCGTTCAGTCGACCTAGTAGCGCTCGAGATCGATATCGATCGCCAGGGAGCGGATCTCTTTCACCAGCACGTTGAAGGACTCCGGCATGCCGGCGTCAATCTTGTGCTCCCCCTTGACAATGTTCTCGTAGACCTTAGTCCGCCCGCTCACATCGTCGGACTTGACCGTCAACATCTCCTGCAGCGTGTAGGCAGCGCCATAGGCCTCGAGCGCCCAGACCTCCATCTCGCCGAAGCGCTGACCACCGAACTGCGCCTTACCGCCCAGGGGCTGCTGTGTGACTAGGCTGTAGGGTCCCGTGGAACGCGCGTGCATCTTGTCGTCCACAAGGTGGTGCAGCTTGAGCACATGCATGTAACCGACGGTCACAGAGCGGTCGAAAGACTCTCCGGTGCGCCCGTCGAAGAGGGTCACCTGGCCCGAGCGAGGCAGGCCGGCGAGTTCGAGCATGTGCTTAATCTCCGCCTCGGTGGCACCATCGAAGACCGGCGTGGCGAAAGGTACGCCCGCACGCAGCGTGCGGGCGAGTTCGAGGATCTCCTCATCGGTGAAGTCGGCCAGATTCTCGGGGGCGCCCGCGGAGTTGTACACCCGCTCGAGCATCGCGCGCAGGGCCTCCGTCTTGCCATTGGCGGCGAGCATCTCGCCGATGCGGCGCCCCAGCCCCTTGGCGGCCCACCCCAGGTGCGTCTCCAAGATTTGCCCGACGTTCATCCGTGAGGGCACGCCCAGCGGATTCAACACGATGTCCATCGGCGTCCCGTCGGCCATGTGCGGCATGTCCTCCACCGGCACGATCTTAGAGATGACGCCCTTGTTTCCGTGGCGACCCGCCATCTTGTCGCCGGGTTGCAGGCGACGCTTCACCGCCAAGTAAACCTTCACCATTTTCTGCACCCCTGGCGGCAGCTCGTCGCCCTGGGTGAGCTTCTTTTTCTTCGCCTCGAAGGCGGCGTCAAACTCCACGCGCTTCTGACCCAGGCTGTCCTTCAGCAGCTCTAGCTGGCGGGCAGCCTCATCCGCGGTAAGGCGGATATCGAACCAGTGATAACGATCCAGATCGCGCAGGTATTCGACCGTGACGGCCGCGCCCTTGGCAAGCTTCTTCGGGCCGCCGTTGGCCACCTTGCCGGTGAGCAAACGCTCGATCCGACCGAAGGTGTCTTCCTCCACAATGCGCAGTTGGTCGTTGAGGTCAGTCCGATAACGGGAGAGCTCATCGTCGATGATCTGCTGGGCGCGCTTGTCCCGCTCAATGCCTTCCCGGGTGAAGACCTGTACATCAATCACCGTCCCGGACATGCCAGAAGGCACTCGCAGGCTGGTGTCTTTCACGTCGGACGCCTTCTCCCCGAAAATGGCGCGCAACAGCTTTTCTTCCGGAGTGAGCTGGGTCTCGCCCTTGGGCGTGACCTTACCTACGAGAACGTCGCCCGCCTCGACCTCAGCACCGATGACGACGATGCCCGATTCGTCCAGTCGTCCCAACTGGGCCTCGGAGAGGTTGGAGATGTCGCGCGTGATCTCCTCCGGCCCCAGCTTGGTATCGCGGGCCACCACCGAGAGTTCCTCGATGTGGATCGAGGTGAACCGGTCCTCGGCGACGATGCGCTCGGAAATGAGGATCGAGTCCTCGAAGTTGTATCCGTTCCAGGGCATGAAGGCAACGAAGAGGTTCTGCCCCAGGGCCAACTCGCCGAGGTCCGTGGAAGCTCCGTCGCCGATCACGTCGCCAGCAGCGATCCGGTCCCCTACCTTCACGATGGGGCGCTGGTTGATGTTGGTGTTCTGGTTCGACCGGGTGTATTTCACCAAGTTGTAGATGTCGACACCCACCTCACCCGCGCTGGTCTCCTCGTCGTTCACACGCACGACGATACGGGCGGCGTCAACGTAGTCCACGGTGCCGCCGCGACGCGCCTGCACGGCCGTACCGGAGTCAATCGCCACGGTACGCTCGATACCCGTACCCACCAGTGGCTTCTCTGCCCGCAGGCAGGGCACGGCCTGACGCTGCATGTTCGAACCCATCAGGGCCCGGTTCGCGTCATCGTGCTCCAGGAATGGGATAAGGGAGGCAGCCACCGAGACGATCTGCGACGGCGCCACGTCCATGTACTCGATACGCTCCGGAGGAGCCATCTCGAATTCGTTCTTGTGCCGGCAGGAGACGCTGTCGTCGGAAAACTTGCCGTCCTTGTTCAGCGCCGCGTTGGCCTGGGCGATGACGAACTTGCCTTCATCGATAGCGGACAGGTACTCGATGTTCGCGCTGACCGCCTCGCCTTCGACCCGGCGGTAGGGGGTTTCCAGGAAGCCGTAGTCGTTGGTGCGAGCGTATAGTGCCAGGGAGTTGATCAGGCCGATGTTCGGGCCTTCTGGAGTCTCGATCGGACAGACCCGGCCATAGTGGGTGGGATGCACGTCACGCACCTCGAAGCCGGCACGCTCGCGCGTCAGACCGCCCGGTCCGAGCGCTGAAACCCGGCGCTTGTGGGTGATCTCGGAGAGCGGATTGGTCTGGTCCATGAACTGGGAAAGCTGGCTGGAGCCGAAGAACTCCCGGATCGCCGCCGAAACGGGCTTCGCATTGATCAGGTCGTGAGGCATCAGATTCTCTGATTCGGCCTGGGACAGGCGCTCCTTCACGGCCCGCTCCACGCGCACCAAGCCGGCGCGGAATTGGTTCTCTGCTAATTCTCCAACCGACCTCACGCGCCGATTGCCTAGGTGATCGATGTCGTCGATCTCGCCACGGCCATTGCGCAATTCCACGAGGATCTTGATGACCGCGATGATGTCTTCGTTGACCAGAGTACCCTTACCCGTCAGCTCCGGACGGCCCACACGCCGGTTGAACTTCATCCGCCCGACGGCGGAGAGGTCGTAGCGCTCCTCGGCGAAAAACAGCCCCTGGAAGAGCGCCCGCACGGCGTCCTCGGTAGGGGGCTCGCCGGGTCGCATCATCCGATAGATGGCCACCTGAGCGGCCAATTGGTCCTGCGTCTCATCGGTGCGCAGGGTCTGGGAGATGAACGGGCCGCGGTCGAGGTCGTTCGTGTAGATGGTGTGGATCTTTTCGATGCTAGCGTTGAGCAGCTTCTTCAGCAGTTCCTCGGTGACCTCGTCGTTGGCATGGGCGATGAGCTCGCCAGTTTCCTTGTCGATGATGTTGTGCGCTACGCTCTTGCCCAGCAAGAAATCCTCACTGACCGGGTGGGCCCGCAAGCCGGCGGCTTCCATCTCGCGCACGTGTTTCACCGTGACCCGCTTGTCGCGGGAAACCACGAGCTTGTCGCGCGCCATGATGTCAAAGCGTGCGATCTCCCCGCGCATCCGCTCGGGGATCAGGTCGAATTGGATCCCAGTCTTCGACAGCGTGAAGGTGTCGGACTCGTAGAATTGGGCCAGGATTTGCTCGGGCGTATAGCCGAGTGCCTTCAGCAGGATGGTCACCGGCATTTTGCGGCGGCGATCCACGCGGAAGAATACGAAGTCTTTCGGGTCGAATTCGAAGTCGAGCCAGGAACCCCGGTAGGGGATGATCCGTGCAGAAAACAGCAGCTTCCCGGAGGAGTGTGTCTTGCCACGGTCATGCTCGAAGAACACGCCCGGTGAGCGGTGCAACTGGGAGACGATTACACGCTCAGTACCGTTGATAACGAAGGAGCCCGTGTGCGTCATGAGGGGAATCTCCCCCATGTACACTTCTTGTTCCTTCGCTTCCTTGATCGTCGGCTTCGACGCCTCGCGGTCCATGATGGTCAGGCGCACGCGGGCACGCAGGGGCGACGCAAAAGTGAGGCCGCGCTGCTGGCACTCCTTTACATCGAACAGCGGCGTGCCGAGCATGAAGCTCACGAACTCAAGGCGTGCATTGCCAGAGTGGCTGCTGATCGGAAAAATGGATTGGAACGCCGCCTGTAGGCCTTGGCCCTTTCGTTGATCAGCCGGAAGCTCCGCCTGGAGGAACGCCGCGTAGGAGTCGATCTGGGTTGCCAGGAGGAAGGGCACTGGCAAAACGCTCGCGCGCTTGGCGAAGCTCTTGCGGATACGCTTTTTTTCGGTGAATGAGTAGGCCATGATCACTCCAGGGGCGAGTTACAGGGACTGAACCGCCGATGCGTTGACGGTCCCATCGGCACTCCGGTCTGACGCGCGGGGCATGCGATCTGCACGCCCAACAAAAGGCAAAAGGCCGGCGGTTGCCCGCCAGCCCATGCCGTCGCGCAATGCTGCTTACTTGATCTCGGCCTTGGCACCGGCCTCGATGAGCTGCTTGAGAATATCGTCGGCATCCTTTTTCGGGATGGCTTCCTTCACGGCCTTCGGCGCACCGTCCACCAAGTCCTTGGCTTCCTTCAGACCCAGGCCGGTCACGGCACGGACGACCTTGATGACGTTCACCTTGCTCTCACCAGCACCGGTCAGAAGGACCGTGAACTCGGTCTGCTCTTCAACGGCGGCAGCGGGGGCGCCAGCAGCCGGCGCCGCAACGGCGACGGTAGCGGCAGCGGCGGAAACGCCAAATTTCTCTTCCATGTCCTTGATGAGCTGGGACAGCTCGAGCACGGTCAGGTTGGCGATCGCATCGATAATTTCGGGACGGGACATGCTCATACGTTCAATCTCCTGATCAAGTCTGTACGGCAGGCTGCCTCAGGCGGCCTGCTGCTCCCTCTGCTCGTGCAGCGCCGCCAGGGTGCGCACGAATTTGGAGGGGATTTCGTTGAGGGTTTGCGCCGTTTTGGCCATGGGGGCCTGCATGGTTCCGAGCAGCATGGCAAGCAACTGTTCACGGCTGGGCATGCTTGCCAGTAATGCGACGTCCTTGGCGGACATCACCTGGTTGGCCATTGCCCCGGCCTTAATCACGAACTTGTCATTGGTCTTGGAAAATTCATGCAGGACCTTGGCGACGGCTACCGGATCGGCCGACATTCCGTAGGCAAGCGGGCCCTTGAGATGGTCCGCAAGACCTGCGAAAGGTGTGTCGGCGACGGCGCGACGCACCAGGGTGTTCTTGAGCACACGTAGGAACACACCCGCGCCACGCGCCTTCGCGCGCAGTGCGGTGATGTGACCCACCCCAAGGCCCCGGTACTCGGCGACAACGATAGCTTGGGCTTGCGCAACCGTCGCGCCCACCTCGGCCACCAGCGCCTTCTTCTCGTCCAGATTCAGACCCAAGGTCTACCTCCTGTTGTTTCGGACTGCACACGGATCACAAGGAACGCCACCCGCGCTAGTCCATTCCCAGATACAGCGACCTTCGATCAGGAGAAACTGCAACAGCCGGCGCTATTCGCCGTCTGCTGTACCTCTTCCCGCCTTCGGGTTCGCCGTCTGCGTAGGATTTAGCCAACCGCCTCAGCGCATCCGGCGCGAACGCCGCACGTGCCAGGCTGGCCTTCTATTAAGCCCCCGAGGGTGCTCCTACGGTCTTTGACAACCCGCCACCAAGAGCGTGGCGGCCCAAAGAATTGCTTATGCGGACAAACTCGACTGGTCCACTCGCACTCCACCACCCATGGTGCTGGAGAGTGAAATCTTGCGCAGGTAGATGCCTTTGGCGGCCGCAGGACGAGCACGGATGAGCGCCTCGACCAGCGACACCAGATTCTCCCGCAGGGCCTCCTCGGTAAAAGAGGCGCGGCCGATGGTGCACTGGATGATGCCGCCCTTGTCCGTGCGAAACTGCACTTGGCCGGCCTTGGCGTTGCGCACGGCGGTCGCCACGTCGGTGGTGACAGTACCCACCTTCGGGTTCGGCATCAGGCCACGGGGGCCCAGTACCTGGCCCAACTGGCCGACGATACGCATGGCGTCCGGTGTGGCGATGGCAATGTCGAAGTCGATGTGGCCTGCCTTGACCCGTTCGGCCAAGTCCTCCAAACCGACCACGTCGGCACCGGCGGCCTGAGCGAGGCGGGCCGGCTCACCCTGCGTGAACACCGCCACGCGCACGGATTTACCTGTGCCCTGCGGCAGCACCAGCGCGCCGCGGACAACTTGGTCGGATTTCTTCGCGTCCACGCCTAGGTTCACGGCAACGTCGACGGATTCGTTGAATTTGGCCGTGGCGTTTGCCTTAACCAGTTTGATGGCTTCCAGGAGCGGGTAGGCCTTGGAGCGGTCGATCTGGGCGCGCACGCCCTGCAGGCGCTTGGAAACATGTGCCATTTCAGAGGCCCTCCACTTCGACGCCCATACTGCGTGCGCTGCCTGCAACGGTGCGGATCGCGGCTTCCATGCTAGCCGCGGTCAGATCGGGCATTTTTACCTTAGCGATCTCCTCGGCCTGTGCCAAGGTCAATTTGCCCACCTTGTCGAGATGGGGCTTGGGGCTACCCTTGGTGATCTTGATCGCCTTCTTGATCAGAACCGTCACGGGCGGCGTTTTCAGGATGAAAGTAAAGCTCTTGTCCTGGTAAGCCGTAATAACCACTGGAATGGGCAAGCCCGGCTCGAAGCCTTGGGTCTGCGCATTGAAGGCCTTGCAGAATTCCATGATGTTCAAGCCGCGCTGACCAAGTGCAGGCCCGATGGGCGGACTCGGGTTCGCCTTGCCAGCCGGCACTTGCAACTTCACATAGCCGACGATTTTCTTTGCCATTTGCCTCTCCTGGTCCGGGTTCCTGCGGGCGGGTTGCCCTCCCCGTGTCGTCCACGGCGTCCTGCGCCGTCCAACGCCACCGTGCTTGCGGCACAGTGGGCTTCGGTCACAGTCAGGCCTTCTCCACCTGACTGAAATCCAGTTCAACCGGGGTGGCGCGGCCAAAAATCGACACCGACACCCGCAACTTGCTCTTGTCGTAGTTGACCTCTTCCACGGACCCGTGGAAGTCGGTGAAGGGGCCTTCCTTGACCCGGACTGCCTCACCGACCTCGAAGAGGACCTTGGGCTTGGGTTTCTCCACGCCCTCCTGGATCTGTTGCAGAATGGCCTGGACTTCCTTGTCCGTGATGGGTGGTGGCTTGTGGCCGGCGCTGCCGCCAACGAAACCGGTCACCTTGGGTGTGTTCTTCACCAGGTGCCAGGAGTCATCGGTCATGTCCATTTCCACCAGCACATAACCGGGGAAGAATTTGCGCTCGCTGATGCTCTTCTGACCGCCCTTCATCTCCACGACTTCTTCCACCGGCACGAGAATCTGACCGAACTGATCGGCGAAGGGCGAACGGTCGATGCGCTCTTGCAGCGTGCGCGCGACGCTTTTCTCGAAGCCCGAGTAGGCATGTACGACGTACCAACGCTTACTCATTCAGCCTTCCCGCCCGAAGAGGAAGCGGACGACCACCATGAGGGAGGTGTCCACGATCCAGAGGAAAATGGCCATAACGATCACGAAGAGGATCACCACGCCGGTGCTCTGGATGGTTTCCTTGCGAGAAGGCCAGACGACCTTCTTGGTCTCAGTTATCGCGTCGAGGCAGTAGGCGTGAAAACGCTTGCCTGGCTCACTGGTCCAGCCAACTGCCGCACCAGCCAACAGGCCGATGAGGACCACACCGAGGCGCAGCAATGGTCCGCTGGTCGCCCCAAGATACACCGAGTAACCCAAGGCGCCTGTGAAGATCAGGAGCGCGGCAGCGAGCTTAACTCGGTCTGCCATGGGACTGGACTGCGCTGCCGTTGCCAAGGTTGCTGCTCCGCGCTGTGCGAAATTCAAATCGGATTAACGGGGACGTGGGAAACAATGGCAGGCCAAGAGGGTCTCGAACCCCCAACCTTCGGTTTTGGAGACCGACGCTCTACCAATTGAGCTATTGGCCTGCGTAACCCTTACCGGACTTGTCATCCGGCATTCTGGCACCCGAGGATTTGCGACTCCCGCTAAGCGGTGCTACTCCAGGATCTTGGCGACGACACCGGCGCCAACGGTACGACCGCCCTCGCGGATGGCGAAACGCAGTCCATCCTCCATGGCGATCGGGTTGATCAGCGTAACTACGATCGAAATGTTGTCCCCCGGCATCACCATCTC
>JANXRW010000121.1 GCA_025356655.1 Betaproteobacteria bacterium
CACGGCCACATCAACGGCCACGGCCACATCAACGGCCACGTCAACTGCAACACCGGGGCAGCGCCGTCCAGCTGCGACTGAAGTCACATGTGCAACTTAAACCTAATGAAATAGTGTCTTGACAGCCGGGTCCACTTTACACCGGGTGCTGTCCGGCCGCCTCGGGGTGCGCAAATCGGCTACCGGCGGTGAAGTCCAGGTCGATGGTCAGGGACTTCTGCGCAGCGTCGAAGTCCACGCCCCGGACGTACTAGGGCTCCGAGATGCCGAGGGCGGCGGCGAACAGTTGGTTGCTCATGGCGGGGCTTCCCAATCGAGAATTGAAAGCCCGATTCTGCCCCGGCCGGGCAACTGTGGCAGGCAAGAAGGCGGCCGTAGCCTCAGGCATTCATGCCACCAGCACCCACTCGGAAATCAATAGAGCCCATGCTTGGCTTCAGGCGACTGCGGACAACTTTGGCATGTCATCCCAAGTGCGGCCGGCCAGCAGTCGGCCGTTTGCCTTCTTGGATCGGCGCTTGCCGTCTGCACCCCATCCGCCCCACTGCTTGAAGAAGAATTGCACGTTCTGTTCCTCGCATTGCTGCTGGATATTTTCGACCCATTCCAGTTTCATCGGGCGGGCCTTCGGACCCGATTCGCCGCCGACGATGACCCAATGAATGTCTGTGAGATCCAGTTCGCCCACGTCTTCCAGAAGCGGCTCGACCGAAAGGAAACGAATCCGAGCGTCGACCTGTCGCAAGCCGTCGATGCGTGGCACACCGTACTTGCGATCCTCCACCGAGACACCGAGCCACGCATTGGAGGGCACCTCACGACCGCGGAAGAACGAAGCCATGCGATCCGCGCGTTTGGTCAACACCTGGAAGGTGTGGTGCGGGCAACGCCGGATCACGTCGAACACCTGCGCGATGTAGGCGTCATCGACGCCCCTGTGGAACAGGTCAGACATCGAGTTGACAAAGTACACCGTCGGCTTCTTCCTTGCCAACGGTTCGGCCAGACGATCAGGCAGGATGGTCAACTTGAAGCCGTTTTCGTACCCCGGCGTGCCCATCGCCTTGAGGCGTTTGGCCATGGACTCGGCGTAGCAGTTTTTGCACCCCGGCGAGATCTTGGTGCATCCGACGGTCGGATTCCAGGTGGCTTCGGTCCATTCGATTCGGCTGGTTTGTGACATGAGGCCTCCAGGTTCAGTTCGGGTTCGTGATGTTCTTCAGAGCTTGCGGACCACGCGGGTCACAACGCCCCAGATGTGCAGTTCGTTTATTCCCGTGATGACAAGGTCGGGGAAGTCGGGGTTGGCTGCCTGCAGCACCCAACCCGTGGCAGCACGCTGCAACCGCTTGACCGTCAGTTCGCCGTCGATTTCGGCAATGACGATGCGTCCAGCCTCTGCCGCGATTGAGCGATCCACGACAAGCTCGTCGCCGTCGGCGATGCCGGCGTCGCGCATGGACCAGCCATCAACCTGTATTACGAAGGTGTCTTTCGGGTCGCGCACGAGATGGCGCCCTAGGTCAACAGCACCTTCTTGGTAGTCATCGCCCGAAGCCGGCTTACCGGCGCGAACGTGACGGCCCAGTATTGGCACGGATGTGGTGGAGCGATGGGATGCGATGGGCCGAGCCTTGGACGTGTCTGCCTCGACGCGATCAGCGGGCTCGTGCTTGAGCCCTTCGAGATACCCCACCACCAGGGGAACCAAGCTCTGAGGCACCCGAACGGTCTTTGTTGGTTCGCCATATGCGAGCTTTCGCCCGGCCCCGTGTCGGGTGCCGCCGTGTCGAGGTTTTGGTTGTTGCTGCATGATTTCGTGACGCAATCAAGATTAGCACGGGAGGTTTGCCACTCAAAGTCGTTTCTACCCGTGCTCTAGCCCTGACGGGCGTATGCAGCGACGACTACGTGCTGGCGAATCCAAAGCGCCGGGTACGCTCACGGATGTAGCTGATCACCTCGACTAGATTCATCGCCTGCAGCCTGTTTTTCTTGAGGAATGCCCGCCACTGCACCTGCTTCGTTGGGTCTTCGGCGAACGCATCGCTCAGGCCGATCGGTTCGGTGCCGGGCACCGCGGTTTGCCGACGTGCGAAGGTTGCCGTAATGGCACGCTGGAGCTCTGTATCGTCCAGCGTGGTGTCTTGCAGCAGGACCCAGAGGTCGAAGAAGTCCTTCATGCGTGTGTTCGTCATGCCGAGCACGGTCACAGCGTGCAGTTTCTCGGCGACAACCGTGGCCTTGGGGTAGGCCCTCAGCGTCGGCGCGGGCACGTCGTTCAGCAGGGTAGGGTAAGTGACGTGCTGTGCTTCGGGCGTGACCGCATCCCCGAAGCCGATGTCGACCTGCAAGGCCAGGCGCGCGCCGTCGAGGGTGGCGCGCACGTCGATGCGCACGCCACCATAGCCGGCGTCCTTGCGAATAGGCGTACCGGCAACCGATCCGGGGTCGAACACGATGCCGTCGTCCACAGCGATGCTGCAGATGGATCGGAACACATCGACCAGCGTCGGCACGTCATCCGGGCCGAATCCCAGCAGGTCGGCGTCGCGCGTGGGGCGATGCGACTGGCCGTACCAGAGCTGAAAGAGCAGGGCGCCCTTGAGCAGGAAGTTCGGTGCGTGCTCGGAGGCGGACAGGCGGTACAGGAGGCGCTCCAGGCCGTACCGGGTCAGGGTCAGGTTGAAGTCCTGCTTCGAGGTGTCCGGGTGCTGCTTCAGGCGTGCGCGGATCGACGCCGCACGGTTGGCCGTCAAGAGGTGATCGCCTCGATGTAGGGGCGCATGACGTTGGCCACCCGACCGCTGGTCGCGTGGCGCCACAGCTCGTCCAGCATGAACTTGCGCTGGGTCCAGCCATCGCGCAGCGCTTCGAGTGCCACGTCCAGGCCGATCTTGTTGCGGAACCTGAAGCAGTCGACGACGGTCCGGGCGGCGCTGAAGACCGGCACCTCGACGCCGTCGATGTTCATGCGTTCGACGCTATCGGCCAGGGCTTCGTCCGACATGCGGACGACCCTGATGGCGGGCTGGTCCAGGCGGGGAGTGACCATGTGCTGCGGGATCGCGATCCAGACCTCGAAGGGGGCCTGTGTGCCGATCTCGTGCACGCGCAGCGCGGACAGCAGGCAGACCACGCCCTTGGGCACGCGCGCCGAGACTTCCGCCAGCGAGCGGTGTTCGCTGATCGTCGCGCCGGGAAGGCCGTAGAGCCCACGCGCCACGCGCTCGAGTTTTCCGGCCTGTACCAGGCGCGTCAGCGCGATCGTCGGCAGGCCGTGCTGGGTCAGGTCACGCGCACGCAGCAGCGTGCGTGCGCGCGCGAGGCGCAGCACCTGCTGTTCGTGGGTGGTCGAGGTCGCCGCGGGAATCGTCTTCATGGCGCGCATTCTGTTGTTGAATCACGGTGAAAGTCAATGGTTACAGTACAAACGCAGCGTCCGCTTTGGAAGGCTGCGCGGGCTGGACGACTTTTGCCCCTTGGCTAGAATTCGGTCTAAGGCGCCCGCCGTACTTGCACGCGAGTAGAAACAGGCTTCCAACCCATCGTCATTGATCTCCCTTTGTGGCCTCGTCGTCGGGGACTTAAACGCGTGCGTCTTCCCCGGTTCGACGTGGTTCAACGAAGGAAGAGTCATGACCTTGAAAGAACTCGCGCACTCTGCGCAGCAACACCTCCAGATCCTTGCCGGCGTGCCGGTCAAACGCAGCCACGTTCACGAGCTGCTGGCGGCTGCGTTCGGCTACTCATCGTGGGCAGCGTTCCGTGCTGAATCCCTGCGGGCCGACGCTGGCGTGGGGGACGCACTTGCGGGCAAGTCCCCGCAGTTGATCGGCCGCGCGGTGCAACTCGGCTACGGACAGGCAGCGAGCGTTCTGCTGGCCGATGCGGTCGTGGCCTTCGCGATGGCGCGGCAGGTGTCGTGCATCCGCTGGATGGACGTTCGCGACGCCTTGGCTGTCGCTCCCGTTCTCGTCGACGAAAACCGGTTGGACGACGACGATGAGGATTGGGATGACGAAGACGAGGCCCCTCGACCCGCGCCCATCGCCGGGCCTGATCCGCATCGCTTCCTGAGTTCGCCGCTGCTGGTCGACGGCCTGGAGCAGATTGCCGACGGCGCAGCAGGCGAAGTTCATCAGGTGCTGGCGACGATGTACCGATGCAAGCGGCCGAGCCCGTACCTGTACGAGGAGTCGCTGAAGGGGCGACAGCTGACGCGCATCGAGCAGGGCTGGGTGGACGAGTACCTAGTGGCCGAGCCGCGTTTCCGGAGGTACGAAGCGCACTTGAAGGCTGCGGCGCTGGATGGTGTTCGTCCTGCCGCGGTCGAGTACGCGGCCGTGTTCGACAGTCGGGAGTTCTTCGCGCTGGCCGAGCGCATGGCCGGTGACGTGGACGCTGATCGCATGGCGCAGATCGCCGCGACGCCGGACTCGCGTGTCGCATGGTTGCGGACTGCGGCCGAAGGTGGCTCCGAGTCGGCATTGCGGCAGCTCGCGCGAGGCGACGACGCTTGGGCGCAGGAGCGGTTGGCGGAGCAAGGCGACATCGGCGCACTTCGTGATGTGGCAGAGCGTGCTGTCGAGCACGGCGACCTGGTGAAGGCCTGGACCTGGCAGCACCTGGCGCTGCTGCATGGCACGGTCCTCACGGTGTCAACGATGCGGGCGTATCACGACGGCGGGCCCCAGCACGGTGAGTTCTACGACAGCGACTTCGGTGGCGCCATGTTCGCTGATGGTGACGAAGGTCTGCGCTTGCGACCCGTGGAGACTGCGGAAGACCAGCGGGCCAGATCGTTGGCTCGCGACTTCTACAACCGCGCGCGTCAGGGCTTCAGGCCTCCGACCTGAGGTCCGATGTCGAGGCGGCCGTACCCTGTCGCGATGCCGCGCGACATGTCCGGAAACAACGTGCTGAGCACGGCGTCGTAGGTGGAGGGGCGCAGGTAGTTCTCGTCACCGGCGGCGACCTTGCCGATGATGGTTTGTCGCCACGTGCCGTTGTTGTCAGCCTGCTTCGGCTTGAAATGCGCTTCGAGCCCATAGGTTTTCACCGCGATCGAATAGAGCGTGTCCCAGTGCTTGTTGTTGGCGCCGCTCTGCATGATGGCGTTGAGTACCTGGAACCCGGTGTTGGGGCTCACTTTATTCCGCAGCGCGTGTCTCATGCCGAATCGCAGGAAGATATGCACAGTGTTGCGCAATGCGCCCCCGGCTAGGGTCGCCTACACCAGCGCTGGGGACCGCCGGACCGCCTTCACCCAAGTCGAGGGCGCAATGCTCTGCAGGGGCACTGCGGAGCTGTGGTGGCAAGATCGGAGCGAAAGGGGGCACTTCACCGACACCCTGCTGAACCAGACCGACCCTGAGGGCCCACAATATTTCACTAGGCGGTCAGATTTGCCGGGGAATGAAACCGAGACAAAAAGCCGGTGGCCCAGCGAAATAACTTGCGACCCAACAGACGGCGCCCACATCGTCATCTCCGGCCGCCGTGAGGAACTCGGCGTCCAAATGGCTGGGGAACTGCGTGCGCTGGGCGCGCAAGCAGAATTCCACGCAGCCGACGTCACCAACGAAGCGCAGGTGCAGGCACTCGTTGCGCGCACTCTGGAGCGCTTTGGTCGCCTGGACGTCGCTGTCAACAATGCTGGCACGGAGGGTTCCCTGGGCCCGGTGGTTGAGCAGACGGTCGCCCGTTACCGCGCCACATTCGAGACCAACGTCCTGGGCGTGCTGCTCAGCCTCAAGCACGAACTGCCGGTGATGCTGCGCCAGGGCAGCGGTTCCATCATCAATCTTTCCTCCATTGCTGGACAGGTGGGCATGGCCAACGCTTCAGTCTATGTCGCGAGCAAGCACGCGGTGGAGGGCCTCACCAAAAGCGCGGCGCTAGAGGCTGCAAGCCACGGTGTGCGCGTTAACGCGGTGGCGTCCGGGCCGGTAGAAACCGACATGTTGACCCGCTTCACCGGCGGCAATCCAGACGCCAAGGCAGGCCTTCTCGGCATGATGCCGGCAGGGCGTGCGGCCACTGCCCAGG
>JANXRW010000126.1 GCA_025356655.1 Betaproteobacteria bacterium
CTGGTCTGACCGCGCCCGCGCGGGCCGTCGCGACAAGCGGATGGGCAGCTGCAAAAATGTAGTGCCATACGCACGGCAATAACGCTCTACGTTGTTGCTTTAATTAGGGTTGACGGAGCGTGATGACAAACTCGGGTTAGCGCCGCGATGCTGCGGATGGGCACGGAATTGGAGCACAACACGAAGAAGCGTTCGGCCTCGTGCCCCAGCCAGATGGTGCCGAAGCCCCGACTCGAGGCTCGGTCGGCGGCCTCAGCCGGATCCTCTTCAGCATAGTGCAGCACGTTTTGCGCCATTTCGACGAAGGCGGCGAAGAGTTTGCGCTGCGCCGGTGGCGACACCTCCCGGCTCTCCATGCGTCGACGCACGATGTCCCCGGCTGCCGTAATGATGCTCTGGCTGAAGTGCCCGGTGTAGTAGAAGATCACCCGGTTCTTGTGGGCGAGGTCGTGAATGGCACGTATGGCGTCGGTGAGCATTGTCGTCGGCCTATCGGGTGGCGGTATGGCCGAGAAAGAAGCTCGCATCATCACGGCGCGTCTCGCTGCCCTGGTAGGCCAGCAAATGGGACCACAGGGCTTCCCCGCGCTCCCGCACGGGGCTGCCGCGAGTAGCGCGTAGGCACTCCAAGATGCGTCGGCGGCCGAAGGCAATGCGCTTGGGGCCACCGATCTGGTCGATCATGCCGTCGCTGGTCAAAAAGGCCGTGGTTCCCGGCGTGACCGGCACCACGCGGTTGGTCCAGGTCTGATCCATGGGGGTGTCCACGTAGCCCACGCCCCGTCTACACGCCTCCACGCACACGGCGTCGCCGTCGTCCTCGCGTTCCAGGTAGAGCGGGATCCGGGCTCCGGCATAGGTGACGCTGCTCGCGCCGCGGGGGATCCACAGAAAGCCCCCATCCATGCCGTCGTCTGAGCGCGACGCCGATGCCCGCTCGCCGGGGCGAAGTTCCTGGCCAAGACCCGACTTTACCAGTCGATTTACCTCGCCCATGACCGCCGCCGGGTCGGACAGGGACTGGCGCTCGGCGGCTTGGCTGAGCGCCGAGGAGACGATCAACGTCATGAAGGCGCCGGGTACCCCATGCCCCGTACAGTCGATGAGCGCGAGGAACAGTCCCTCGGCGGTGCTGCGGCAGTAGTAACAGTCGCCTCCCACCGGGTCGCGCGGTTGCCACAGGAGAAAGGCCTGCTGCAAGCAGGATTCCAGGGCCTGGCGCGAGTTTTTAAGGAAGGAGTTTTGGATGACGCTGGCGTAATCGATGCTGGCCATGACCTGGCGATTGCGCGCGGCTTGCAGGTCAGCTAACGCCCGCAGGAGGTCCACGCCCGAGGCGGTGCCCAGGTAGCGCCCCTGGGAGCAGATGATCACGCCATCGGCCAAGGCCTTTTCCCCAAGGGCCACCGCCCGGTAGCTCAATTCCTCCAGGGCAATGAACTGGTCCACCACCAAGGGTTCCTTGTCCATGAACGCGAGGCAACTCTTGCGCAGGTATAACTCGCGCCGGAAGGGCTGGGCCATCTGGCTGAAGAAGATGTTGCGGTTGATGAGTCCGATGGGCCGGCCGTCCTCCACTACCACCAGCCCGATCAGGTCGGCGTTGTCCTGGAAGACGGCGTTGACAGTCTCGTTGTTCGCTGTCGGTGGGATCGTCACAGTGGGGCGGCAGAGGCTCCCAGCGTAGAGCGGTAGGGCGATGGGGCTGTGGGAGCTGTCGGTCGGGGTCATGCGGGCACACCTGTCTTCGTGATCAAGCCAGTCAAAGTCGCCTTGTCGGATGCCCGTAGCCGTTCTTGAGGGGGCCTTCGAACTCACTTGATCGTGCCATCCCTGATCCTGGGTTAGAGGGCCAGCTTGGCTGTTCCGCTGGCCAGCGCTCGCTCGTCGGCAAGCCCGGATATCCGCGCTCGCTCGTCGGCGTACGACAGTTGGCGGCGCAATCCGAGGCCCGCAGAAAAGCACAAGATGTTGTGGCCCTGGAGGGGATCTCACCATACGCGTTGTGGTTTCATCTCTTGCGTAGCGCACCCCCCGTGATACACTAAGCCAGCCCAGAGGTAGCGTGACCCATGGCCCAGGACAGCGATCTCGAACGAACAGAACCTGCATCGCAACGACGGCTCGAGCAAGCCCGTGAGAAGGGGCAGGTTCCGCGCTCTCCCGAACTGTCCACCTTCGCGGTGCTCCTTGCCGCAGCGGCCTCGCTCAGCGTGACGGGAATCGCCTGGACGAATGGCTTGCGCGGGATCGTGCAGCGGGGGCTCATCTTGAACCGACCGGCCGCCTTCGACCCGGATCAGATGGGGATGCGCTTGTTCGAGGCCGCAGGCGCCGCGCTGGTAGCGCTGGCGCCGACGATAGTGGTGGTGCTCTCGGCGGCGCTGTTCGCGCCCTTGCTGCTCTCTGGCTGGTTGATGGTCGGCGTGGGGGCGGACTTCTCGCGCCTGAGCCCGCTGTCGGGGTTGGGGCGCATGTTTTCCCTACGCAGCCTTGTGGAGTTGGGCAAGGGGATCGCAAAGACGGCGCTGGTGGGCGGCTTGGGTGCTCTGGTGCTGTGGAAGGTGCGGGGGGATCTCCTGGCGCTCCTGGGCGAGCCCCTGAGTGCGGCACTGCCCCATGCCGGGCATCTGGTGGGACGGACCTTCCTGCAGATCGTTGGCGCCTTCGCGCTCATTGTGGCCGTCGACGTGCCGTACCAAATTTGGAACCATCATCGGCAACTGCGCATGACGCGCGATGAGTTGCGCCAGGAATTCAAGGAGACGGAGGGCAATCCGCAAATCAAGTCCCGCATCCGCAGCCTGCAACGCGAGGCGGCGCGGCGACGGATGATGGCGGAGGTGCCGAAGGCCGACGTGGTGGTGACGAACCCGACACACTTCGCCGTGGCGATCGCGTACCGGCCCGAGCAAATGGCGGCGCCGCGGGTGGTGGCCAAGGGGCGGCTGCTGCTGGCCGCGCGCATCATCGGCGTGGCTGAGGATGCGCGCGTGCCCATCCTGCGCACGCCACGGCTCGCTCGTGCCCTCTACGCCCACGCCGAGGTGGGCCAGGAGATTCCGCCGGCGCTCTACAACGCCTGCGCCGAAGTACTGGCCTACGTGTACCAACTCAACCATGCCTTCGGTAGCCGGGCGTTGCTCGGCGCGCCTCCCGACCCGCTCACCGTGCCCGCCGAGCTCGACCCCGGCGAGCTCGAGGTGCGATAGGTGGCCCAGGCCGGGGGCAGTGCAGGGCGACGGCTCGACCAGTTGGCCGCGCCACTGCTGATCGTCCTCATCCTCGCGATGATGATCCTGCCGCTACCGCGTTTCATGCTCGACTTGCTATTTACCTTCAACATCGCGTCATCCATGCTGGTGCTGCTAGTGGCCTTGTCGGTACTGCGGCCGCTGGAGTTCTCCCTGTTTCCCACGGTGTTGCTACTCACCACGCTGCTGCGCCTGTCGTTGAACGTGGCCTCCGCCCGGGTGGTGCTGCTCCAGGGGCATACGGGACCGGATGCGGCAGGAAAGGTCATCGAGGCCTTCGGCCAGTTCCTCGTGGGAGGCAACTATGCCGTGGGGATCGTGGTTTTCGTGATCCTCGTGGTGATCAACTTCGTGGTCATCACGAAGGGCGCGGGCCGGATCGCCGAGGTGGCCGCGCGCTTCACTCTCGATGCCATGCCGGGCAAGCAAATGGCCATCGATGCCGACCTCAACGCGGGTCTCATCGCCGAGCCCGAGGCGCGTAGGCGCCGCACCGAGGTGGCCCAGGAGGCCGAGTTCTACGGCGCCATGGACGGCGCGAGCAAGTTCGTCCGCGGGGATGCAGTCGCGGGTATCGTCATCCTGCTGATCAACCTGGTCGGTGGACTATTGGTCGGGGTTTTCCAGCACGGGCTCGACCTCGCGCAGGCCGCGCAGAATTACACGCTGCTCACCATCGGCGATGGTTTGGTGGCTCAGATCCCCTCGCTGGTGATCTCCGTGGCCGCCGGTATCCTAGTCACGCGCGTGTCGGCAGAGCAGGACCTCAACGCGCAACTGGCCGCGCAGTTGGGGAGCCGTCCCCAGGCCCTGTATATCACGGGCGCGATCGTTGGTGTCGTGGGACTCATCCCGCAGATGCCGCATCTGGCTTTTCTGGCCGTGGGTGGGGCCGCCGCCGGCGCGGCCTACTGGCTCGAGCGGCAGCGGCGTGAGCCAGCACCCCAGGTGGAACCGGTGGCCGAGGCGCCCAAGCCGGAGGCGGCGGATGTCTCCTGGGGGGACGTGGCTACGGTGGACATCCTGGGGCTGGAGGTGGGCTACCGGCTGATACCCTTGGTGGATCGCGCGCAGGACGGTGAACTGCTGCGGCGCATCCGCGGCATCCGCAAGAAATTCGCGCAGGACATGGGCTTTCTTGTCCCCGCGGTGCACATCCGGGACAACCTCGAACTGCGACCCAACGCCTACCGCCTGCTGCTGAAGGGGGTGGAGGTGGGGGCCGGGGAGGTCAATCCCGGCATGTTCATGGCCATCAACCCGGGGCGGGTGCTTGGCCAGTTGAGTGGCGCGGCCACCATCGATCCCGCCTTCGGGCTTCCCGCCGTCTGGATAGACGCGGGGCAACGCGAGAACGCGCAGGCGCTCACCTACACCGTCGTGGATGCAAGCACGGTGGTGGCCACCCACCTGTCGAGCCTGATCCAGCGTCACTGCGCGGATTTGCTGGGGCGCGAGGAGACGCAGGGGCTCCTCGATCATGCGGCCAAGGACATGCCCAAACTCGTGGAGGACGTGTCCCCCAAGGTGTTACCGCTGGCGGTGGTGCAGAAGGTAATGCAGAACCTGCTCGCCGATGGCATGCACCTGCGTGACACGCGCACCCTCCTCGAGACCCTGGCCGAGCACGGGGCACGGACCCAGGACGCGGAGGAACTGACCACGGTGGTGCGGGTGGCCCTGTCGAGAGCCATTCTCCACCAGATCTCCGCGGGCGCCGGGGAGTTGGAAGTGTTCTCCCTGGAACCTGGCATCGAGCAGATGCTGCTGCAGGCGAGCCAGGGTCGACCCGGCGACGGGCCAGGGCTGGAGCCCGGGCTCGCTGAGCGATTGCTCGGCCACGCAGGGCGCTTGGCACAGACGCGGGAACAACTCGGGCAGCCGGCGTTGCTGCTCGTCCCGGCCCCGCTGCGCGGACTGCTCGCACGCTTCCTGCGCCGCTCCGCGCCGCAGTTAAAAGTGCTCTCACAGGCGGAGATTCCCGATGACCGCGTGGTGCGGGTCGTGGCCTTGCTCGGCGGTGCGGAGGCGCGCGCATGAACCCGCGAGAGTCTAGCCGATGAACATTCGTAGCTTCTCCGGTGAGACCTCCCGCGAGGCCCTGCGCTCAGTGCGCGAGGCCTTGGGTGCAGACGCCATGATCCTGGGCAACCGGCGCACGCCGCAGGGCGTGGAGATCCTGGCGTTGGCCGGGCGCGAGTTTGCTGCCCTAACCGGCGGTCTGGCACGCCCCGAGAGTGCGGTCCAGGGGCCGCAAGCGACGGCGCGCGCACCGGTCGCTGCTGCGGCCCGCACTTCCACCCCAAAATTGGCGCCGGCGCCTGCGCAGGAGGCGGTTCGCGGACAGGAGCCTGCCGCGCCGGCATCCGCAAGTTACGGGCTGTTGCAGGAACTGCGGTTGCTGCGCAGCCTAGTTGAAGGGCAACTGGCGGCCTTCGCCTGGGGTGACCTGAACCGCCGGGCTCCGGCCGGGGCGGAGATCCTACGGCGCTTGCTGCAGGCGGGTTTCACACCCAGCCTCGCCCGCGCGCTGTGCGACTCCCTGCCGGCGGGCTGCGACGTGGGCCGCGGCCTGCGCTGGGTGAAGTCGGCGCTGCAGGCCCGTGTCCTCCTGCCCGCCGCCGGCGAGCAGATGCTAAACCGCGGTGGGGTTTATGCTCTGGTGGGCCCCACCGGCGTGGGCAAGACCACCACCGTGGCGAAGTTGGCGGCGCTGTGTACCCTGCAGCGCGGACCCGGGCAGGTGGCGCTCGTGACCACGGACAGTTACCGGATCGGTGCCGTGGAACAACTGCGCACCTATGGTCGTATCCTCCGGGTACCGGTCTTCGCCATCTCCAGCGAGCGCGACTTGCGCGCGGCGCTCGACGATCTGCGTGGGCGTCACCTCGTGTTGGTGGATACCGCCGGCATGAGCCAGCGCGATCATCGGCTTGCCGACCAGATTGCTATGCTGGCCGGGTCTGGCGGGCGCCTGCAGCGCCTACTCCTGGTGGCAGCCCAGGCGCAGAGCAATGTGCTCGACGACGTGCTACAGGCTTACCAGGGCAGCTCGGAGGGCGGTGGCCCCGGGGGCGGGGGCTTAGCCGGTTGCATTCTCACTAAGGTGGACGAGACCCTCACGCTGGGGGGCGCACTGGACCTGCTCGTGCGCAGTCGCCTGCCCTTGCATTTCGTGGCCAATGGTCAGCGCGTGCCGGAGGACCTGCACACGCCCAACGCGCTCTACCTGGTGGAGCGCGCTTTTCGGGCCATCGGTGGTGCCGCTTTGCAGGAGCCCGACTACCCCGTGCTGCTAGCCGACGCGGCTCCGTTGCCCGCCGCCCTGGCTGCTGGCCTTGGCTGAGTCCCGCACGGTGCCGCCGGAGGATCAAGCAGCGGGGCTGAGGCGCCTGTTCGGCGCGGCACCGGTGTTCACGCTGGCACTGATGGGGGGCGCGCCGGGTAGCGGCTGCACCACTGCGGCGGCGGGCCTAGGCATTGCGCTGGCACGCCGCGGGCGTCGCGTGGCGCTGCTTGACTGCCGGTCTGGAGATCGCGGCGCCGCTTGGCTGCTCGGAGAAGAATCGCCGCCGGACCTGCTTGAGGCGGTGGAGGGGCGCCTTGCGCTCTCCAGGGTCATGCGCGAGGTGCGCGATGGGCTGTGGGTTGTCCCGGCGGCCAGCTTTGCCGGGCGCTTAGGCAGCGCGCACGGGCGCTGGCGCCAAGCGCTCGAAGAAACCCTTGGCGCTCTGGAGCGGCAGGTGGATTGCCTGCTCGTGGACGTGCCCCGGGCGAGTGCCTCGTCCGCGCTGTGGTTCGTCGCCGCGGCCGAGGAAATCGTGGTGGTGGTGGGGGCCGGTGCCGCCGGCATAACCCAGGCCTACGCGGTGGTGAAACGCCTGCAGGGGGAGACAGGGCGGCGGCGTGCGCGTATTCTCCTCGCCCGGGAGCGTGATCCGGACCACGGGCACAGGATTTTTGGTAATCTCTCCAACACTTCGCGACGATTTCTCAACTTCTCCCTTGAGTATATGGGTAGTATCCCCGATGATAATCAGGTCAGCGACGCCTGGACCCTGCGTCGCCCGGTTGTCGAGGCCTTTCCCGAATCCCTGGCTGCGCAGGCTCTGGAGAGCCTTGCCGGCGAACTCGCGGGACGACCTTCCTCCGGCCTTTTCTCCGGAAGCTATGCGAGCCGACTGCTCGAGGCTGCAGGTGAAGCGGACCGGACGATTACCTAGAGCCAGCACTCACCTCCTATGAGCAGCAACGTCCCCCTTACTCCCGATCAGGCCAAACTGGTCGAGAAGCTGGCCCCTCTTGTGAAGCGGATCGCCTATCACTTCATGGCGCGACTGCCCGCGAGCGTGCAGGTCGACGACCTGATTCAGGCTGGCCTTCTGGGCCTTCTCGACGCGGCCAAGAACTTCGACGACACGCAAGGGGCTCAGTTCGAGACCTATGCGGTTCAGCGCATCCGCGGTGCGATGCTAGACGAATTGCGCCAAGCGGATTGGTTGCCGCGCAACGTCCGAAAGAACCTTCGCCGCATCGAGGCGGCGGTGGCGGACCTGGAGCAACGCCTGGGCCGCTCGCCCCGGGAGCAGGAATTGGCCGAGTCCCTGGGCGTGAGCCTGGAGGACTACCAGCACATGCTGCAAGACTCGCGCGGCTACCAATTGCTGCACTACGAGGACTTCCAGGAGTCCGAGGACAGTGACTTCTTTGATGCGTACGTGCCACAGGGGAACCGGCCCGGACCCCTGGAAATTCTCGAAGACGAGCGCTTCCGACGCAAACTGGTGCAGGCCATCGGTGCCTTGCCAGAGCGCGAGAAAGTGGTGATGGGGCTGTATTACGAAAAAGAGATGAACCTCAAAGAAATCGGCGAGATCCTCGGGGTATCGGAATCTCGTGTGTGCCAATTGCATGGGCAGGCGGTTGCCCGCCTGCGCAGCCGCCTCAAGGTGTGGACACAGGCCTAGGGGCAGCCCGCTCGGGGTCGCGTCAAGTTTGCCCGGGGTGGGCCGTTAATCCCAGGGAACCGGGAAGCCGCAGTCCTGCGCGCTGGCCGGGCCCTCTTCCCGAAATGGCAGGACCCCCCGTGCTTTCATGGATCGCCTGAGCCCCATCGGCCTACTTGTGAGCCTAGCCGCCATCATTGGCGGGCAAGCGCTCGAAGGCGGGCACCTCCTGTCGCTGGTGCAAGTCACCGCCTTCATGATCGTCATCGGTGGCACCGCCGGCGCCGTCATGCTGCAGAGTTCGCCGGCCACGTTTCTGCTGGGATTGCGCCTTTTCCCCTGGGTTTTCCAGGCGCCGGCGCTGGACTTCCGCCGTTCCCTGGACATGCTCGTGGAATGGAGCACCGTCGCACGTCGCGGCGGTCTTCTGGCCCTGGAGGCGCGCATGGCGGAGACTGAGGATCCCTACGTGCGCAAGGGCCTGCAGTTGCTCGTCGATGGCGCCGAGCCCGCCGTTCTGCGCTCCTGCCTGGAACTGGAGATCGACCTGTTTGAGGAGGTGCATCGCCAGGGCGCCAAGGTATGGGAGTCCGCGGGCGGTTATGCACCCACCATCGGCATCCTGGGGGCCGTGCTGGGCCTCATCCACGTCATGGAGAATCTCTCCGACCCGGCCCGGTTGGGCGGGGGCATCGCAGTGGCCTTCGTGGCCACGATCTACGGGGTAGGGGCGGCGAACCTCCTGTTCCTGCCCGTGGCTGGCAAGCTCAAGGCCATCATCGGTCGGCAGGTGCGTTTGCGTGAGATGCTGCTCGATGGATTCGAGGCCATCGCCAACGGAGAAAACCCGCGAAACATCGAATTGAAACTCGAAGCCTATCTGGACTGAAGGGACGAGGGTCGAGGCGCAAACCCGGAGGCTGGACGATGGCGCGAAAGAGGCAGGAGGAGGACCACGACAACCACGAGCGCTGGCTGGTGTCCTACGCCGACTTCGTGACGCTGCTCTTCGCCTTCTTCGTGGTGATGTACTCGCTGTCCCAGGTCAACGAGGGCAAATACCG
Organism: Betaproteobacteria bacterium; assembly: GCA_025356655.1. Taxonomy (GTDB): domain Bacteria; phylum Pseudomonadota; class Gammaproteobacteria; order Burkholderiales; family SHXO01; genus SHXO01. The sequence continues at coordinate 9,265 of JANXRW010000126.1, forward strand.
GGTGCTCTCCGATGCCCTGCTGCAGGCCTTCAAGCCCGACGCACCCGCGAGTACGCCCAAGGTCGTTTCCTCGGTGCCCGGGGCGCACTCCCGGGGCGCCCTCGTGCCTTCAGGGATCGTGCCGCAGTTGGCCATCCGCCACGGCGACGAGGTCGTGCGGGAGCGCGCGCGCCTGCCCCTGAATCAAATCGCCGTCATGCTCAATGACGCGCTGGGCAGCCAAATCGAGTCGGGAAAAGTGCGCATCACGCAGACCGTCCGTGGCATCACGGTGGACATAAATGCTAGCGCGTTGTTCAATTCCGCGGAGGCCCTCCTGCACCCAGAGGCGAACAAGATATTGGGGAGCGTGGCCGAGGTGCTCTCTGCCGTGGAGAACGAGGTCGAGGTGGAGGGGCATACGGACAATGAGCCCATCAGCACCGCGCAGTTCCCATCTAACTGGGAACTCTCCGGTGCGCGGGCGAGCAGCGTCGTGCGTCTGTTCATTGAGCGTGGCATTGCCCCGGCGCGACTCACCGCGGTGGGCTACGCCGACACCCGCCCGCAGGAAGCCAATAACAGCCCGGAGAGTCGCGGGCGTAACCGCCGCGTGACCGTCCTGCTGCGCCCTGAACCATGAGCCTGCGCGCCGCACGGTGGCGGGAACTTGCGCGGTGCATCGCAGTTGCTGCTGCCTTGCTCTCGTGCCTACTGCCCACGACGGGTCGCCTGGCCATTGCCGCTGGCCCGGGGGCCGGGGAACTATGCGAGGCTCCGGAGACGCCTGGGTCCCAGCGCCGGCAGGGGCTACCTTCCTCCGAGGGGGGTGCGCTCGCGCCTTGCCTGTATTGTGTTGCTGCGCCCGCCGGGTTCATGCTCCCGGCGGCACCCGTCGTCGTCCTGCCGCAGCGGCTGCCTTTAATTACCCGCCCCCTGCTCGCGCAGCGTGCCCAGGGTAGCGCGCAGCGCCACGGGTGTCGGGCGCGTGCACCGCCCGTCGGGGGTCCTTCAGCCTGATCCAGACCGGCAGCCTCGCGCTGCCGCCTTCGGGTTCTGCGCCTTGATCCGGGCCCGCGCAGGATCTCCTCTTGGAAAGCCGCCATGAAGAACACCCGTTTTATCCTGCGGGGCGTCCTCGTCGCCCTCGCTGCCGCCCTCCCCGGCGTCGCTAATGCCTGCGCCAGTTGTGGCTGCACGCTGACGTCCGACTGGGAGAGCTTGGGCATTTCCACCCGTCCAGGCATGAAAGTGGACCTGCGCTACGATTACTTGAACCAGAACCAATTGCGCAGCGGTTCGGGGACGATCTCGCCCATGGCCGCAGCAGCAGTCGTCAACCCTGGGGGCAATGCCCAGGAGGTGGAGCGCTTCACGCGCAACCAGTACTTCACCCTGGGATTGGACTACAACTTCAGTCCCAACTGGGGAATCAACCTGGTGGTGCCCTACCTGGCGCGCACTCATGACACCCTGGGAACGGCCTCCGACGGCGTCGCGGCCGGCGCTGGGGGAGGGCAGTACAAGTCCAGCCTCAGCGCCCCGGGCGATGTGAAACTCCTGGGTCGCTACCAGGGCCTCAATGCGGCGCATGATCTGGGTCTGATCCTGGGCGTGAAGCTCCCCACGGGTAGCCACCAGCGCAGCGGCGAATCCACCGATTCCACGGCTCCGGGCTCCGTGCCCATCGACCGCGGGCTGCAGCCAGGCTCCGGCACCACCGACCTCATTCTCGGCGCCTTCCACGTGGAGGCTATCAATCAGGATTGGGATGGTTTCCAGCAGGTGCTGGTGCAGGCGGCGCTTGATGCGAGCGACGACTACAAGCCCGGAGTGGGGGTCAATCTGAGTCTCGGGCTGCGCTACCAGGGCTTCGAGGGATTCGCCCCGCAACTGCAGGTGAACGCCCGGCACGCCCAGCGGGACTCCGGCGCCCAGGCGGATACGGTAAGCACGGGCGGGACGCTGGTCTACCTCAGCCCCGGCGTCGTGGTTCCCCTGGGCGACCGGGCGTCGGTCTACGGCTTCCTGCAACTCCCGGTCTACCAGTATGTGAACGGGGTGCAGCTCGCACCCCGGATCACACTGTCCCTGGGGCTGCGTTACAGCTTTTGAGGGGAGTGCGAGGGGGCGGCGGGGGCGACCGGGCCGCTCTGGAGCAGGGGGCTCACCCACCGTTCCAGCCAGGGCAGGTCCACACGTGGGTCCTTTTGCGTGCCGTCGACGCGTAGGACCCCGCGACGATCGATGACAAAGGTCATGGGCATGCGCCAGATGCGGCCGTAACCGCGGTAGCGAGCCTCGGCCGCCAGCACGGCGGTGAAGCTGAAGCGGCTCATCACCTCGCGCACCCGGGCAGCATCCGCGGGTTCGTCCATGCTGATGGCGATGAGTCGCAGTCCCTGCGCCTGGTGCGCTTGGAAGTAGGCTTCCAGGGCTGGCATCTCCTGGCGGCAGGGCGCGCACCAAGTGGCCCAAAAGTTAACGATGACCACGTTGCCGAGTTCCTGGGCCAGGTCGAACTCGGCGCCGTCTAAGGTGCGTGCTGAGAGCGCGGGCGCGCCCTGGCCCACGCGGGCCGCCTGGGCGTTACCGAGTGGCAGGAGGCACAGTAAAAGCAACAGCGCTTGGGCGAGCAGAAGTCGATCGGGGCTTGCGGACCGTTTGGCGGGCGTCCCGACGCCGTTCGGGTGCGCCAGGGGCATGGTTGCTGCCGCTCCCGCTAGGCGCTGCCTAGCACCCGGCGCGAGAGTCCCGCCTCTCCGGGTTGGCCATCAGGTCCGTAGGTGTGGGCGCGGGGAACCGCACGCAGGGCCCAAAGCGCACCGCGCACGTGTTGCAAGCGCAGGGCGATCAGTTTGCCATTACTCTCGTTCAGCCGCTTGGCACCGCTCGCGCGTTCGCGCAGGGTGGACCATAGCGACTGGGCCTCGCCGCTTGCTGCCTCGGACCAGGATCGCACTCGGGCGACCTCCAGTCGGGCCACGTCCTGGGCGAGGCTGTATTTCATGGCTGTGAGGCGGGCAAGCCCCTCCACATCATCGCGGACCAGACAATCCTGCTCGTGCTCGAGCAGGGTCCCGAAGCGCTGCAGTACTTCGCACTCCGTGCGAAGCCCGTCAATGAGCGCTTGCGACCCGTCGCCGGTGACGTTGCTCATGGCGCGGGTGAGGCGGACCTGGGGCTCAGCAAGTGGGCGCGCACTGTCTCTAACAGCTTGTCGGCGACCGCATCCGAGCTCACATTGAAGCGCCCTTCGCTGATGGCTCGCTTGATTGCGTCCACGCGGGCGCCATCCACCACGCTCACGTCATTGAGCACCTTCTCCAGTTGCTGCAACTGGGTTGCCAGCGGCGTAATCTGCACCGTCGGGCTTCCACTCGCTGGAGCAGGGCTCGGCGCGGGCGCCGGCCCAGCTTTGGGGCCGGATATCCCCGGGCTCAGCCCGGTCTTGATCGAACCACCGTTGACTTTCAAAGCATTTCCTCGCGGCTAAGTGTCCATGAGTAACGCATGCGGGCGTCCCGCCCTGACAGCGCACTCAACGTAACATGATACGCAAGATATCGACAAGCAGACCTAAAACTTTAGCGCGCCCTACCCCGATGGCAAGTCGTCCCGGGGCGCTGGGAGGTCGACCCTGCGTTAGCGCGCTTCCACCACGCCCGGGCTCACCACCCGAGTGCGCAAGGTCTTGCCGGCGGCAGTGCGCACATTGAGGTCCTCGCCCATGGCGGCGTCCCCTAGCGCCTTCGCCTCGGTGCTGATGGAGAAGTCGGCGCCGCCGGCGCGCAGCACCACGGACTGTCCTCGGGTGACCAGGAAGGGCGCGCGCAGCAGGTGGCGCCGCAGCGCAACACCGGCGGCGATGGGGATGCGCGTCACCTTGCCCGAGACGTCGGTACCAAAGAGCACATCGTCCGGCAACTCCGTGAGGTCCCAGTCGCGCAAAACCACGTCCGCGGCGGTGAGGGTCTCGCCTCGGCCCAGCGCGCGGGCAGTCGTGGGCACCTCCGCGAAAGCTCGAACGGCGAGGTTTACATTGACACTCCAGGCCGAGGGTCGCGTGCAGCGCACCGACACGTTGGCTCGGCGCCACAGGCGCTCACCGCTGGGCAGGGAGGCGCTGAGTGGGTCGGCGCAGGTGCGCGTGATGGCGGCGATCGGGGAGGCGAGGGACACCTCCAGGCGCTGGCCTGGCGGGTGCGCCGCGCCCCGTGCGAAGGCGAGCGCGACACGTTCGATCTCTGCGGGCGGCACGGCCTGCGCCCAGGCGCGCTCGGGCGCTACTGCCGCGAGCGGCCCGAGGATCGCGCAGGCGCACAAGAAGAAGGAGGCCCGCGCGCGCGGGTGCGCTGGCCCGCATGGGCGAGCAGAGGAAACCAAGCGCATCATGGCTCCAGTGTAACCCAGGGTCCCCGAGCGTCCAAAAAAGCTAAAGTCCGGGCTGCGCGAGGCCGATGTCCACAGGGAGGCCCCGGTGCAGCGTCTGCGCGGGGTCGACACTCGTCATTTTGGAAAGGCCGGTTGGTCCCATGGCTGAGGTTTCAAGCACACCCATCACGATTGCACGCGAGACGCTAAAACAGCTCGCGGCGCGTCGCATTGCCCCCACCCCAGATAACTTCCGTCGTTTCTACCAAGAAATCTCCGGGGAAGCCGGGGGGGCTGAGGACGTGGAGTCCGAACTTGGGCGCGTCCTGCGCGAGGTGCAGACGGCCTATCCCGGACTGGGTCCGCTCTCCGGGCTGGCACGCGCCTTTGCCGATCGCAATTGGGGCCGCTTCGGCACCAGTCTGGCATCGCTCGCGCAGAGCGGTGGGCAGGTGGCGAGCACGCGGGTGGATTGGGGTCCGTTGCTGCGCTCACTGGTGGGTCAATTCGAACCGCGGCAGACGGCCACGGCCGTCGCCCGAAAGAAAGAGGGTCTGGAGCGGTTGCTGGCCCGCTACGGCCAGACCGATGCGCTGCCCGAGAAACTGCACTCGCTGTTGCGCGCTTGGCAGGAATTGCCCGCTACCGCCGGGCCGGTGGAAACCGATGCGCTCCTGCCCAGCGGCGCCGAGGTCCGCGAGCCGGAGTCGTTCCGCCAGGTTCGTGACCTCTTGTCGCAGTCGTTGGAATTCGGGCTGGTAGGGCGCTTAGAGCGCTTCCCCGAACTGCAAGCCGAAGTGCAGGAACTCGCCCGTGCGGTGCGCGCTGCCCGCAGCCAGGACGCGTGGATTCGCGTCACCGCACAGATGAAGGACCTGTGGTTTCGTCTGGAAGTCCGGGCCGATACCGATTCCGCATTGCTCGACGGCCTTCTGCGGCTGTTGGGCGAGCTCGTCAACAACATCGGCGAACTGGTGGACGACGATGCCTGGATCAGCGGCCAACTCGATGTGATCCGCGGGCTGGTCAACTCCACGCCCAGCCTCGAGCGCATTAATGCCGCGGAGCGCAGCTTCCGCGACGTCGTCTATCGTCAAAGCCTGATCAAACAGAGCCTGCGCGAGGCAAAGACCACGCTGAAAGACCTGCTCGGGCTGTTCGTCACTCGGTTAGGCGACATGACGGGCAGCACAGCGGATTTCCAGGCCAAGCTCACGGTGCACACCGAGCGTATCGCCGCGACCGACGACATGACCACGTTGAAGCGACTGGTGGAGGGTCTCCTCGATGACACCCGCAGCTTGCAGACGGACCTGGTGCGCACCGGCGACGAGATCATCCAGGCGCAGCATAAAGCGGAGGAGGCCGAACTCCGTATCACCCAACTGGAGAAGGAACTCGTACAAGCGAGTGAGCAGGTGCGGGAAGATCCGCTCACCGGCGTACTGAACCGCCGCGGCCTGGAGGAGGCCATGTCCCGGGAATTCGCACGCTGCGAGCGCCACGGGGTGCCCCTAACGCTGGGGGTGCTGGACATCGACAATTTCAAGCGCCTAAATGACACCTACGGCCATCAGGCCGGCGACGAGGCGCTCATCCATCTCACCGGTTTGGTGAAAAAGATGCTGCGCCCAACGGACACCGTCGCCCGCTATGGCGGCGAGGAGTTCGTCGTGCTCTTTAGCGAGACCTCGCTCGAACCAGCCACCGAGGTCATGCTGCGCCTGCAGCGCGACATGACCAAGCGCTTCTTTCTGCACAACAACGAGCGTCTGCTGATTACCTTCAGCGCCGGGGTTGCCGAGCGGGCCACCGGTGAGAGTCCCGACGCGCTCATCTCGCGCGCCGACAAGGCGATGTACCAGGCCAAGCAGCAGGGTAAGAACCGGGTGGTGGCCGCCGCCTGACCCAGGCGGATAGGCCTACCTGGGCTCGCCCCCGAAACGGCGCGGGCACGCACCGCGTGCGTCCCCTATTGCCACCTCTTCCTGTCCAGGACCACGATCGCGGTTTAGGCCCCGCGCAAGGCCGCAGCTCGGCCTCGCGCGGCAGCCACCGAGCCCCCCCGGCAATCCTTGCCGGGACCGGCAGAAAGGCCCTGCCGGGGGCGTCCGATGGGATCGTAGATTATTGATATAACAATAATAAAGTTGTTCGGCGATCGATGGCATGGAGTTTGCACATACAGGGTCGAGTCCCTTGATGGATACATGCCGTGACCACTGCACTGGATCGATATTTTGCACCCGCCGTCGCCGCGCTGGATCTGCGCTCCGCGCGCGGCCAGGCCCTGGCCTCCAACGTGGCCAACGCCGATACGCCGGGCTACAAGGCGCGCGATTTTGATTTCAGCGCGAGCCTCGGGCGAGCCCTGGCGCGCGGGACACCCCTGCAGCCGGTACGCACCGACGCGGCCCACCTGCTTCCCGCCAGCGCGGCCTCCAGCACGCCGCCGCTGCTCTATCGCGTTCCCGTGCAGCCCAGTATCGACGGCAACACGGTGGAATTGGATTCCGAACTCGCCGCCTTTTCTGACAACTCGCTACGCTTTGAAGCGGATCTGACCTTCCTCAATGGCCAGATGCGTTTGATGAGCAGCGCGGTCACTGGTTAATCGCCATGTCACTGACCTCCATCTTCGACATCGCCTCGTCTGCGCTATCCGCCCAGTCCCAGCGCCTGAACGTAGTCGCGAGCAACCTGGCCAACGTGGACAGCGCGGTCACCTCCGGGGGTACGCCCTACAAGGCCCGGCAGGTGGTGTTCAACGCCGTCGCGCTATCGGCCGATGGGAGCGAGGTGGGCGTTCGGGTGAACCGAGTCATCGAGGATCCCGCGCCGCCGCGTCTGGTCTACGATCCCCGGCACCCGCTCGCTGACGCCAAGGGCTACGTGACCATGCCCAACGTGAACGTCGTCGAGGAGATGACGAACATGATCTCGGCCTCGCGCGCCTACCAGATCAACCTCGACTTGATGAACACGGCCAAGACGCTGATGGTCCGCACCCTTTCCCTGGGCCAATAAGCCTAGCCCCCCGCCTCCGGAGCCCCTCCATGTCCGTTATCCCCAGCCTGAACGCGACCGCGCAGACGCAAACGTTGCCCGCGTCGAGCACGAGCAAGAGCGCCGCCAATGACCCGACGGCGTTGCAGAACCAATTCCTGAAACTGCTCACCACGCAGTTGAACAATCAGGACCCGCTGAACCCCATGGACAATTCTCAGGTCACCTCGCAACTGGCGCAGATCAGCACCGTCACCGGCGTGGGGCAACTCAATGCCTCCTTCAGCGCGCTGCAGAGCTCGCTCCTGTCCTCGCAGATGCTCCAGGGCGCGTCGCTCATCGGGCAGCACGTGCTGGTACCCGGCCAAAGCCTCTCTCTCGCCAAAGGCTCCGCCGTGGGCGGGGTTTCCCTTGCCGGCGCAGCCGATAGCGTCACGGTCAGCATCACCGACGCGGCGGGCCGGCCCATGCGCACCCTGGACCTCGGGGCGGCCAAGGCGGGCGGCACGGTGAGCTTCGGTTGGGACGGTAAGGATTCGAGCGGGCGGGCGCTGCCCGATGCTCAGTACACCTTCAGCGTCAAGGCGCAGCTGGGCACTACGGCGGTCAGTGCCACTGCGCTCAATACGCAGCAGGTGATGGCAGTCACGCCGGGGACCAACGGCGTGGGCTTGGACACGGGCACGCAGACCTACGGGTTGGCCGACGTGAAGGAAATTTTGTAGGCAATGTGGTTTAGGCATCCTGTTTCAAGGAGATCGACAAGGTGAGCTTTCAATCCGGATTGAGCGGACTCAACGTGGCGTCCAAGGACCTGGACGTGATCGGCAACAACGTGGCCAATTCCAGCGTGGTGGGCTTCAAGGCGGCGCGTGCGGAGTTCGCTGACGTCTTCGCCTCGGCGCTGAACGGCTCCGGCGCGCTGCAGTCGGGCATCGGCGCCAAGCTCTCGGCCATCTCCGTCATGTTTAACCAGGGCAACATCACCACCACCGGCAGTGCGCTCGACGTAGCCATCAACGGGCGCGGTTTCTTCCGCATGAACAACAACGGCGTCATCACCTACAGCCGAAACGGCCAGTTCAAGACCGACGCCGGCGGATACCTAGTCAATAGCGACGGGCTACAGGTCACGGGGTACCTCGCCACCAATGGCATCATCAATGCCGCCCAGCCCCTGCCGCTGCAGTTGTCTTCGGCCAACGTCCCGCCCAAGGCCACGACGCTGTTCAACATGACGGTCAACCTGTCGAGCAACGACACGGTCCCTACTGTGGCGACCTTCAACTCGACCAACACCGCGAGCTATAACTTCGCCGCCACGGGTTCGGTATACGACACGCTGGGCAATGCCCATGTGCTGACCAACTATTTCGTGAAGACGGCGACTGCCAACCAGTGGCAGATGTACGGCGTGGCCGATGGCGTCACGCCCTCCTCGGTGGACTACGGTGCGGGCGCCGGGCTTCCGGTGACCTTGACTTTCAATCCCAACACCGGTGGCCTCAGTGGCTTCACTCCGCTGGCATCGTCGCTGAGCTCGGTCACCGGGAGCGTGTCGCCGGTGGCGTTCTCGCTGGACCTGAAGGGGTCTACGCAGACCGCCGCCACCCAATCCAGTATCAATAGCCTGTCGCAGGACGGCTACGCCACGGGCTCCCTCGTGGGCTACGCCATCGATAAGCTGGGGGTCATCAGCGGTAACTACTCCAACGGCCAGACCACCGTGGTGGCCCAGATGGTGATGGCCGACTTCCGCAACCCGCAGGGCCTGACGCCCACGGGCAATAACCAGTTCGAGGAAACCACCGCGTCAGGGCTGCCGGTCATCGGTGATCCGGGCACGGGATCCCTCGGGGTGGTGCAGTCCTCGGCGGTCGAGGAGTCGAACGTGGACCTGACCTCGGAACTGGTGCACATGATCACCGCCCAGCGCGACTACCAGGCCAACGCGCAGACCATCAAGACCGAAAGCACGATCATGCAGACGCTGGTGAACCTGTAATCGGGGAGCAACCATGGACCGCCTGATCTACATCGCCATGAACGGCGCCAAGCACTCCATGGAGCAGCAGGCGTTGCTCTCGCACAACTTGGCCAACGCCTCCACTACGGGCTTCAAGGCGGACATCGGTGCCTTTCGGGCCCTGCCGGTGTATGGGCAGGGTGCCCCCACCCGGGTGTTCGCCGTGGACAGCACCGTGGGAACGGACTTTACGCCGGGTCCCTTGCAGAGCACGGGCAGGCCCATGGATGTGGCGGTGAAGGGGCAGGGATTCATCGCCGTGCAGGGCGCGGACGGCAAGGAGGCGTATACGCGCGACGGCGCGCTCGAGCTCAACGCCAACGGTAACCTGCAGACGCGCCAGGGCCTCAATGTGCTGGGAGAGCGCGGCCCCATTGTCGTGGCGCCCAACACGATCGTAACCGTGGGCGCCGATGGCACGGTGTCCACCGTGCCCACCGACGCGGTGCCGAGCACCCCCACCATCGTAGGCCAAATCAAGCGGGTCAATCCGGCGCAGAAGTCGCTCGCCAAGGGTACCGACGGGCTCTTTCGTCAGACGGACGGCAAGGTGGCAAATGCTGACCCTACGGTGTCGCTCGCCACGGGCGTGCTCGAAGGCAGCAACGTGAGTATGGCCGATGCGCTGGTGGGCATGATCACCCAGGCACGCCAGTTCGAGACGCAAATCAAGCTGCTGCAGAACGCCGAGACCAATGACAGGAGCTGGGACCAGGTCCTGAACCTGGCCGGCTGACCCTCCCTTCCCCGATCGATTTCCTCCAAGGATTTATCGTGATCAGATCACTGTGGATTGCCAAGACCGGGCTCGAAGCCCAGCAGATGAACGTCGACGTGATCTCCAACAACCTCGCCAACGTCAGCACGAACGGCTTCAAGAAGCAGCGCGCGGTATTCCAGGACCTGCTCTACCAGACCCTGCGCCAACCCGGTGCACAGTCCTCGCAGAGCACCCAGTATCCCTCGGGCCTGCAGATTGGCACGGGCGCGCAGCCGGCTGCCACGGTGCGCAATTTCCAAAATGGCAACCTACAGCAGACCGGCAACTCCCTGGACGTGGCCATCAACGGCGCGGGATTCTTCCAGGTCACCCTGCCGGACGGCACCACGGGCTACACCCGGGACGGGTCCTTCCAACTCGACAACACGGGTCAGATCGTGACCGCCACGGGCTACCCCTTAAACCCGGCCATCGTCATTCCTTCCAACGCCACGACGACGACCATCGGCTCCGATGGCACCGTCACGGTGGTGCAACCCGGCAGCGCCACCCCGGTGACCCTGGGCCAGATCCAACTCGCGCTCTTCATCAACCCGGCTGGCCTGCAGAGCCTGGGGCAGAACTTGTTCCAGGAGACCGCCGCCTCCGGCAGCGCTGCCCCCAACGCGCCTGGCACCAGTGGGCTGGGTGTGCTCAACCAGGGCTTCGTGGAAACCTCCAACGTGAGCGTCACGGAGGAGTTGGTGAACCTGATCTCCGCCCAGCGTGCCTTCGAGGTCAATTCCAAAGCCGTCACCACCTCGGACCAGATGCTCCAACGCCTCACCCAGATGTAAGGATTAACCATGAAGCCCGCCCGCAAGCCCGCTGTGCCCGGCACCTCCGCCCTTGCCGCGCTCTCCGCGTTGGCACTCGCGGGTTGCGCCATGACGACACCGCCCGCCACCACCCACCAACCCATGAGCGCGCGCCCGGTGAGCACCCGGGTCGCGGTCGTCAACCCGGGTTCCATTTACCAACCGGGATCAGCCTCCCTAGTGGTGTTCGAGGACCGGCGCGCAGCCGCCGTGGGCGACACGCTCACCGTCGTCATTTCCGAGAAGACCTCGGCGGCCAAGAAGGCCAGCGCCGACGCCAACCACAGCGGATCCACCTCGCTCAAGGTGCCGACGCTCAGCAAGGTCCTGGGCAAGAATTTCGCCGGCGCGGACGTGGAGGCAGCCTCGAAGAGCACCTTTGCTGGGGGCGGTGACGCGGCTAGTAACAACACTTTTACCGGCAACCTGGGCGTCACCGTGATCGACGTCTACCCCAACGGAAACCTGCTGGTGTCGGGCGAGAAGCAGGTAACCATCAATCAGGGTACGGAATACATCCGCTTCTCTGGCGTGGTCAACCCCACGACCATTAGTTCCACCAACACGGTGATTTCCACCAACGTCGCCGATGCGCGCATCGAGTATCGCGGCACGGGATACATGGACGAAGCCCAGACCATGGGCTGGGCTTCGCGCGCCCTCATGTCCGTCTGGCCCTTCTAAAGCTTTCCGGAGAACGCACCGCATGAACCCTCATTCCCGCTCTCTTCTCGCTGCGCTCGTCCTGTTCCTCGCCGCCATCGCGGGTGCACTGGTGTCCCAGCCCGCGCGCTCGGAATCCATCCGTGATCTGACCCAAACCGATGGGGTACGCCAGAACCAGTTGCTGGGCTATGGTCTGGTGGTGGGGCTCGATGGCACCGGAGACCAGACCACGCAGACGCCTTTCACCGTGCAAGCCATCCTGAGCATGCTGGCGCAGTATGGGGTGAATCTCTCGGTGTCCTCACTACAACTGAAAAACGTCGCGGCGGTCATGGTCACCGCCATGTTGCCGCCCTTCGCGCAGCCCGGGCACCCCATCGACGTCACCGTATCCTCCCTGGGCAACGCCAAGAGCCTGCGTGGGGGTACGCTGGTGCTCACGCCCCTGAAGGGGGCCGATGCCAAGGTCTATGCCGTTGCCCAGGGCAATGTCCTGGTGCCGGGGGCTGGCGCTTCAGCAGGCGGAAGCAGCGTGCAGGTGAACCAGTTGGCCGTGGGTCGCATCCCGTCCGGTGCCACCGTGGAGCGCACCGTGGATACGCCCGTGGGGCAGGGCGACTATGTGTTTCTGGGGGTCAAGGCGGCAGATTTCACCACGGCACTGCGCATCGTCGACCGGATCAACAGCGCCTTCGGCGCGAACACTGCCAGCGCCCTGGACGCGCGGCGCATCCAAGTGCGTGCGCCGGTGAATCCGTCGCAGCGCGTGGAGTTCCTCTCACGCCTGGAGAACCTCTCGGTGGTGCCCGCCGATGCACCGGCCCGAGTGATCGTGAACTCCCGCACGGGCTCGGTGGTGATGAACCAACTGGTGCGTATTTCCGAGTGTGCGGTTGCCCACGGCAGCCTGACCGTCACCGTGTCTGCGGAGCCCAAGGTGAGCCAGCCCAACGCCTTGTCCAACGGAACGACGGTTGCCACTGAGCAAGCCCAGGTGGAAATCAAGAATGGCAAGGCGCAGATGGTCCTAGTCCCGGCCGCAGCGCGCCTGGCGGACATCGTCGGGGCTTTGAATGCCGTGGGTGCGACCCCGATCGATCTGCTGTCGATCCTCCAGGCCATGAAGGCAGCGGGCGCCCTGAAAGCGGATCTGGAGATCATCTGATGGATGCCGGTACAGGCGTCGCCGCACCCGTGTCCGGCCTTGCCGCCGATCCGCGTTCACTCGCGGCATTGGGTCGCGACGCTCGCGCCGACACGCCCGAGGCCCGGCGCAAGGTTGCTGTCCAATTCGAGGCGCTGTTCATGGATCAGCTCGTGCGGCGCATGCGCGCCACCGCCCCGGGCGAGACGCCCATGGACAACGCCGGTACCCGCATGTTCCGCGAACTGCTCGACCAGGAGACGGCGCGCACGATGGCCGAGCACGGCGGCATTGGCCTCGCGGACATGCTGGTACGGCAGTTGGGCGGGGCGCACGCCGCGGTACCCCTGCAGAAATTGCCGAGGCAGCCGTAAATTGGATCAGCCGCAGAGGAATACGCCATGACCGGAAGTGTGTTCGCGATCGGCCTCACCGGGCTCAACGCTGCCCAGGCGGGCCTCCTGGTAACAAGCCACAACATCGCCAACGCGGGTACCGCGGGTTACCACCGGCAGTCGGCCGTCCTCACCACGCCGCTGCCGCAGAACGAAGGTGTGGGCTTCATCGGCAAGGGCGTCGTGGTGGACACGGTGCGCCGCGCCTACAGCAATTTCCTGGATAACTCCGTTCTACAGTCCCAGTCGCAGCAGGGCTACTTACAGGCCTTCAACGACCAGATCACGCAGGTAGACAATCTGCTGGCCGACCCTTCCGCGGGGCTCTCGCCGGCGGTGCAGGACTTCTTCTCCGGGGTGCAGGACGTGGCCACCAATCCGGCGGCTGTTCCTTCGCGCCAAGCATTGATCAGCAGTGGCCAGGCTCTGGTGTCGCGGTTTCATGTGGTGCAGTCCCGCCTGGCGGACATCCAGTCCGGGGTCAACTCTCAGATCTCGGACTCGGTCACCACCATCAACGGGCTCAGCACCCAGTTGGCCACACTGAACACCCAGATCACCGCGGCCACCACCAATGCGAGCCAGCCGCCCAATGACCTGCTCGACCAACGCGATCAACTGGTCTCCCAGTTGAACCAATTGGTGCGCGCCTCGGTGGTGAAGGATACCAACGGCTCCTATAGCGTTTTCATTGGTGCAGGCCAGTCCCTGGTACTGGGCAATCAGTCCTTCCAACTGGTCTCGCAGCCATCGGCCACGGACCCGCAGAACAACGCCGTACTGCTCAAGACCGCCGGGGGCGCGCTTCCCATTGCCTCCAAGGACCTCCAGGGCGGCCAGTTGGGCGGCCTGCTCGACTTCCAATCCAACGCGCTGGAGACTACGCAGAACCAATTGGGCCGCGTGGCGTTGGTCCTGGCCCAGTCCTTCAACGACCAGCACAAGCTGGGCCAGGACCTCAACGGGAACCTGGGCGGGAACTTCTTTTCCGTGCCCGCGCCCGCGGTCAACGGTAGTTCGCTCAACCAGGGCACCGCCGTGGTGAGCGCCGCCGTGTCCAACGCCGGTGCCCTCACTGCCTCGGATTACCAACTGGATTTCAATGCCGGCAGTTACACCCTGCGTCGAATCTCGGACAACCAGACGACGGCCATTGCCCCGGGGGCTTTCCCGACCACCATCGACGGGCTGACGTTGAACATCGCCTCGGGTGCGCCGACCAATGGCGACAGCTTCCTCATCCAGCCTACTCGGTACGGCGCGCGCGATATTGCCGTGAGTATCAGCGACCCGGCGCTCATCGCGGCGGCGGCCCCGCTGCGCACCGCAGCTAAAACCTCCAATGTGGGCAGCGCGACCATCAGCGCGGGCACTGCCGTGGACACCACCAACGCGGCTTTTGCCACTCCTGGGACGCTCACCCCGCCGGTGTTGATCCAGTTCACCAGTGCGGTGCAATACTCTGTGTTCGACAACACCAACCCCGCCGCCCCGGTGCTCCTGCAGGGGGCGGTCCCCTACAACCCGCAGGGCACCAATGCGGTGTTTCCCACGGCGGGCGGGGCCGACTACGGCTACCGCATCGACCTGACCGGGCAGGCGTCGACGGGGGATGCGTTCACCGTGGGCGGGAACCCCGGGGCAGTGGCGGACAACCGCAATGCCCTCCTGCTCGCTTCCCTACAAACCAAGAACACGGTGGCCGCGGGGACCACGACCTTTCAGGGGGCCTACAGCCAATCCGTGTCCGCGGTGGGAAGTCAGGCGCGCGAGATCTCCGTGCAGCTCGCCGCCCAGAACAGCCTGGTGGAGCAAACGCAGTTGGCGCAGCAGAGCTATTCCGGCGTCAACTTAGACGAGGAGGCCGCCAACTTGATCAAGTTCCAGCAGGCCTATCAAGCCTCGGCCAAGGTACTGCAGATCGCATCGACCCTGTTCAACTCCATACTGAGCCTAGGCCAATGATCCGACTCGCCACATCGTCGCTGTTCGAACAGGGGATCAACCAAATCACCAGCCAGTCCGCTCTGCTGGGCCAGACTCAGAATCAGCTCTCGACGGGCCGACGGGTGCTCACCCCCGCGGACGACCCGCTGGCCGCGGCGCGTTCCTTGGACCTGTCGCAGGCCAAATCCATCAACGATCAGTACAGCCGTAACATCGACGCCGCGACGGGCGGCCTGAGTGCGAGCGAAACCGCCCTGGCTACCGTCACCACGATCTTGCAGAACGTAAAGACCTTGGCTGTGAACGCGGGCGACGCCGCGCTCTCGCCCAACGAACTGGCATCGCTCGCCAACGAGGTGCAGGCCAACTACCAGGAACTCCTGGGCCAGGCCAACGCCACCGACGGCAATGGCCAGTACTTGTTCTCCGGGTACCAGGGATCCACCCCCGCTTTCAGTCAGACCGGGCAGGGCACGGTGGCCTACAACGGCGACCAGGGCGCACGCCTGGCGCAGATTTCCGCGGGGCGCCAGATCCCCGTATCCCTGTCCGGAAGCGACGTCTTCCAACTCGACCGCAACGGCAACGGAACCTTCGTCACGGCCGCGGCTGGCGCCAATACGGGCACGGGCATCGTCAGCCCGGGAGCGGTGACCAACGCGGCGGCCTGGAACGGCGTTGGAAACCCAAAGGATTTCAGCGTGAAGTTCTTCGTGGACAACACGCAGAACCCGCCCGTCACCACCTATGACCTTATCGACAATGTCAACAACGTCTCACTGGAGACGGGCGCGGCGTCAGCGGCAGGGCCTTACCTGCGGACCTTCACGCCAGGGGCGAGCATTAGCCTTGCCACCCAGGCCCCTCCCGACACCAATCCAGCCGCCTTCGACTTTGGGGCGAGCCTGGATGTGACCGGGGCACCAGCCACGGGCGACACTTTTTCGGTGAAGGGCAGTAGCAACGTGGACCTCTTCAGCACGCTCTCCGCTCTGGTGAGCGCGCTGAAGAGCGCCACCCCGGGTGCGGCTCCCCAGGCTGGGCTCACCAATTCGCTGAACACGGCGCTGTCGAACCTCGACCTGGGGCTCACCAACGTGTTGCGCGTGCGCGCAGCCGTGGGTTCCTCGCTGAAGGAACTCGACGACGCCAAGACCACTCAGGGGGATCTATCGGTGCAGTACCAGACCTCCATTTCCAAGCTCACGGATCTGGACTACGCCAAGGCGATCAGCGACTTCACCTTTCAGCAGCAGACACTCACCGCCGCCCAGCAGTCGTTTGCAAAGATCTCCGACCTCACGCTCTTTAAATACCTGTGAGCGCGCGCGAGCCAATCATTCGAAGAGGTTAAGGATCGCGTCGAGCCCACCGTAGTCGATGCAGCAGTGCGCCACCTCGCGCAGCGCGGGCTTGGCGTGGTAGGCGATGCCCAGGCCGGCGGCCTGCAGCATGTGCCGGTCATTGGCGCCATCGCCCACGGCTACCACGTCCGCTCGGGCCACACCCAGGCGCGCGGCCAGCGACGCCACGGCGGTGGCCTTGGCCGGCCCATCCACGATCGCACCGTGGAGCGCACCGGTGAGCCGCCCCTGCAGGATCTCCAATTCGTTGGCGAGGGTTTGGGTGAAGCCCAGTCGCTCGCCCAGTCGCCCGGTGAAGAAGGTGAAGCCACCGGACACTAACAACGTAGCCACACCCGCGGCCTGCAGGGCGCCTAGCAACTCTTCTGCACCAGGGTTTAGGCGCAGCCGTTCCTCATAGACGCGAAGGAGAGCCCTTTCCTCTAGCCCCGCGAGCAAGCCCACGCGGCGGCGCAGACTTTCGCTGAAATCCATCTCCCCGCGCATGGCCGCTTCGGTGATGCGGCTCACCGCTTCGCGCAGTCCGTTCTGCGCGGCGATCTCGTCGATGCACTCGATATCGATCAGGGTCGAGTCCATGTCCATGGCGAAGAGGCCCAGCGAGGCCAGCGGCCGTTGCGCTGGCACCCAGGCAAAATCCAGCCGCTCGCTCGCACACAGGGCTTCCAGCCCCTCGAAGCGTTGCGCGTCACCCAGGCGCCAGGCATGTGTTCCCACCTGGCGCAGGTCGGCTGCGGCCGCGCGCGCCGCGAGCGCCCTCGCCCGTTCCGCAGATAGCCTCCGGCCCTGGATCACCAGATCCATATCAGGTCAGCTCCCGAAAGATGTCGGTGAGGCGCTTGACCCGAGCGCGGCTCTCCGGGATTGCCACCTGGAGGCGGAGCCGGTCGGGGCCGTTCATGCGATAGTCGCGTCCGGATTGCAACAGCGCGATGATGCGGGCGTGGTCCACAGGCGGGTTGGGCATGAACTGCAGTTGCAGGCTGTCCGGGCCGGCGTCGATCTTGACGACGCCCAGTGCTCGGGCGAGCAGGCGCAGACGGTGGGTGTCGAACAGCACCAGCGTGGGCTCGGGCGGGAGGCCGAAGCGGTCGGTGAGTTCCTCACGCAGCGCGTCCAACGCCTCCTGCGTGTCGCAGTTGGCTAGGCGCTTGTAGACCACCAGGCGCTCGTGCACGTCTGCACAGTAGGTGTCGGGCAACAGGGCAGGGGCGTGCAGGTTGATCTCCGTGGTTACTCCCAGTGGGGCGGTGAGATCCGGCTCTTTACCCGCTTTGAGGGATTTGATCGCCGACTCGAGCATCTCCGAGTAGAGCGCGAAGCCGATCTCCTGCATTTCCCCGCTCTGGGATTCGCCCAACACCTCACCCGCGCCGCGGATCTCCAGATCGTGCATGGCAAGGAAAAAGCCCGAGCCCAGTTCCTCCATCATCTGGATCGCCTCGAGGCGCTTCTTCGCCTGGGCGCTCAGCGCCCCTTCCTCGGGCGTCAGCAGGTAGGCGTAGGCTTGATGGTGGGAGCGACCGACGCGCCCGCGCAGTTGGTGCAACTGGGCCAAGCCGAAGCGATCGGCACGGTTGATGATGATTGTGTTGGCGCTGGCCACGTCGATGCCGGTCTCGATGATGGTCGTGCACAGCAGCACGGAGAAGCGCTGCTGGTAGAAGTCGCGCATGGCCAGTTCCAGTTCGCGCTCAGGCATCTGGCCGTGGGCGACGCGGATGCGGGCCTCGGGCACCAGCGCAGCAAGCGCGGCCTCCTGGCGCGCGATGGTCTCGATCTCGTTGTGGACGAAATAAACCTGCCCGCCGCGTTTGAGTTCGCGCAGGACCGCCTCGCGGATCAGCCCGGGGCTGTCGCGCGAGACGAATGTCTTGATGGACAGGCGCCTCTGCGGCGCCGTGGCGATCACAGAGAACTCGCGCAGGCCCTCGAGGGATAGGGCGAGGGTACGGGGAATCGGCGTCGCCGTCAGAGTGAGCACGTCCACCTCGGCGCGCAAGGCCTTGAGGCGCTCCTTGTGGCGAACGCCGAAGCGGTGTTCCTCGTCGATGATCACCAAGCCCAGGTTGGCGAAGCGCACGCGGTCCTGCACGAGTTTGTGCGTGCCGATGACGATGTCGACTTTGCCCTCGGCCACCAGCGCGAGGCTCGCGTTCTGCTCCTTCGCCGAGCGGAAACGGGAGAGTTCGGCGATGCGCACGGGCCAGTCCGCGAAGCGGTCGCTGAAGGTCTGGAAGTGCTGCTCCGCGAGCAGCGTGGTCGGCACGAGTACGGCCACCTGCTTGCCGTCCATGACGGCCACGAACGCGCCACGCAGTGCCACCTCGGTCTTGCCGAAGCCGACGTCGCCACAGATGAGACGATCCATGGGGCGCCCACTGGTCATGTCCTTCAATACCGCGTCGATGGCCTCCTGCTGGTCGCGCGTCTCCTCGAAGGGGAACCCGTCGCAGAAGGCTTCGTAGTCCTGGGGCTTCAGGCTGAAGGCGTAGCCCTGGCGGGCGGCGCGCGCGGCGTAGACGTTGAGGAGTTCGGCGGCCGTATCGCGCACCTGCTGGGCCGCCTTGCGCCGGGCCTTCTCCCATTGGCCGCTGCCCAGGCGGTGCAGCGGGGCAGTCTCGGGTTGCGCGCCACTATATCGGCCGATCACCTGCAACTGGGACACTGGCACGTAGAGCTTGTCGCCGCTGGCGTATTCCAGGGCGAGGAACTCCATGCTCCCCTCCCCCAGGTCCATATTAGTGAGACCCAGGTAGCGGCCCACGCCGTGGGTGGCGTGCACCACCGGGTCGCCGACCTTGACCTCGGAGAGGTCACGCAGCATGTTCTCCACCGTGCTCCGGTCGCTGCTGCCCCGGCGGTCTCGGGTGCGTACCTGCCCGGCGTAGAGTTCGTTCTCTGTGATGATCGCCAGCCCGTCTCCCGGGGCCAGGAAGCCGGACCCCAGGGCACCCGCGCAGAGCATCAACGGCGGCTGCGCCTCGAGGAAGGCCGCGTAGCCCTCGCAGGGGACGGGCGCGAGGTCGTGATTGCGCAGGTATTCGGAGAGCGTCTCGCGCCGTCCCAGGCTCTCCGCGCACAGCAATACGCGCCCGGCGAACTGGCCCAGGAATGCGCGCAGGCGGTGCAAGGGATCTTCTGCACGGCGGTCCACCTGCAGCGGCGGTAGGGGTGCTGTGTCGCAGTGCGCACAGTCAGGCGCCGCCGCCCCCGGCGCCAGGATGTCCAGGCGGGCGAGCGGCTTCAAGCCCGTGAAAAACTCCTCCACGGTCAGAAAAATTTCAGCCGGGGGCAGCAGCGGGCGCAGGGCGTCACCGCGCAGGAGCAGGTAACGCGAGTGCGTCTCCGCCCAGAAGGCCTCGGCGGCCGCGCTCACGTCTCCCACCAGGCTTGCGCGGGTGGCCGCCGGCAGATAGTCGAAGAGGGTTGCGGTCTGCTCGAAAAAGAGCGGAAGGTAGTATTCGACACCCGCCGGAAACAGGCCCTGGCTGACGTCGCGATAGAGTGGGCTGCGCGACGCGTCTCCTTCGAAGCGCTCGCGGAACTGCCGGCGGAAGAGCCCGCGCGCCGCCTCGTCCGTTGGGAACTCGCGTGCCGGGAGCAGGCGGACTTCGCCCACCTTGTAGATCGAGCGCTGCGTGTCGGGATCGAAGGCGCGGATGGAGTCGATCTGGTCATCGAGCAGTTCGATGCGGTAGGGCACGGTGCTGCCCATGGGAAACAGGTCGATCAGGCCACCGCGCACGCTGGCCTCCCCCGGGGAGAGCACCTGGCTCACGTAGCTGTAACCAGCCAGGGTGAGTTGCTCCCGGAGCCGCTCGACGGGCAGGGCCTCGCCTTTTTTAAGGAAGAAGCTGTAGGCCGCCAGGTAGCGCGGCGGGGGCAGTCGCAGCAACGCGGTGGTCACCGGCACCACCAACACGTGGCAATCGTCGTGGGTGACCTGATAGAGCGTGGAGATGCGCTCCGAGACCAAGTCCTGGTGCGGGGAAAAGCTGTCGTAGGGCAGCGTTTCCCAGTCCGGCAATAGGTGCACCTTGCGCCCGGCGTCGAAAAAGGCGATCTCCTGCACTAGGCGCTGCGCGTCGGCGGCAGAGGCCGTGAGAAGTACGAGCGGGCGGTCCTCGCGGGCGGCAAGGGCTAGGGCTAGGGCGTCGCTCGCGCCGTGGAGGCCGGTGGCGCGCAGCCGCTGGCCGGGGGCGGGGTCGGGTAAGCGCAGCATGGTCGAAAAGGTCGCTATTATAGGCCGATCGGGCAGAGGCCTCGGTGCCTTGCTCAGGACCGGCGTTGCCCACATAATCGCGCTCTTCCATGAAACTCCCGCTGCACACCCGCCGGTACGTGCCGGCGCCCCGTCCCGCAGGCCCTGCATGAGCCGGCATTTTGCGCTATTGCCCGCCGCCGGCCAGGGCAGCCGGCTGGGCGCCGCTCGGCCCAAGCAGTACCTGGAACTCCACGGCCATCCCTTGTTGTGGCACGCCGTGCGCTGCTTTTGCACCCATCCGGCCATCACTCGCACTTTTGTTGTGCTCTCGCCCGGGGACGCCTATTTCGCTCGCGTTGATTGGAGCGAGTTCGGTGAGCGTTTGCAGCCCCTCTATTGCGGTGGCGAGAGTCGGGCGCACAGCGTGTGCAATGCACTGGAGGCCGTGGTGGGTGACATCGACGGGCGCGACTGGGTGCTGGTGCACGACGGGGCTCGCCCCTGTATCAGCCACCGCTTGATTGACTGCCTCCTCGATGCCCTGACGCCGCAGGAGGTTGGGGCGCTACTGGCGCTACCGGTGGCCGATACGCTCAAGCGCGAAGACGGGGCGGGACGCGCGCGGTCCACCGAACCGCGCGCGGGCCTGTGGCAGGCACAGACGCCTCAAGCGTTCCGGCACGGTGAACTGTTGCAGGCCCTGCGCCAGGGCCTGGACGCGGCGCTCACGGACGAGGCCAGCGCCTTCGAGCGCCTGGGAATGCACCCGCGGCTCGTCCCCGGCAGCGCTCTCAACCTGAAGGTAACCCATGGCCCGGATTTGGAACTTGCGCGCGCCATCCTGGCTCGGTCGGAGAGCGCCCCGTGAGGCTGCGCGTCGGCCAGGGCTTCGATGTCCACCGGCTGGTGCCCGACCGTGCGCTGGTGCTCGGTGGCGTGAGCATCCCGCATGAGTTGGGATTGGACGGCCATTCGGACGCTGACGCGCTCCTGCACGCGGTTTGCGACGCGTTGATCGGCGCGGCCGCCCTGGGCGACATCGGGCGGCATTTCCCCGACACCGATGCGCGCTTTTCCGGTGCTGACAGTCGGGGGCTCTTGCGCCACACCATGGCGATGGTGCGCGAGCGAGGCTGGGAGGTGGTGAACGTCGACGCCACGGTCATCGCGCAGCGCCCGCGACTGGCGCCTCATATCGCCGCCATGGTGGCTTGCATTGCGGCTGAGCTCGAGGTCGATGTTTCGCAGGTCAACGTCAAGGCTAAGACAGCGGAGCACTTAGGCGCGCTGGGGCGTGAGGAGGGTATCGCCACTCAGGCGGTGGTCCTCCTGCAGCAGCGGTGAATAGCGGCGAGCCGGCGCAACGCCGTTGCTTTCTGGCGCTGTGGCCCGAGGCCCCGTTGGCGCAAGCCCTGGCGCAGCAGGGCAGGGCGCTTTGGCAGCGCGGCGGAGGGCGTCTGTGCGAACCGGAGGCGCTGCACCTGACGCTGGCTTGTCTGGGCGATCTCAGTGCCGAGCGCGGCCGGGCACTGATCGCAGCCGCGCGGCAATGTACCGGGGACGCGCTGGCGTTGCACATCGACTAGGCGGGCTGTTGGCCGCACAACCGCGTGGGTTGGCTCGCGCCCGGCGAGCCGCCGCCCGCACTGGTTCGTCTGCAGGGCGCGCTCGACGCGGCGCTGACTGCCGAGGGCTTCCCCCTTGAGGAGCGCGCCTTCCAAGCGCACGTCACGGTTCTGCGGAACCTGCGCCAGCCGGCGCCGCAGCAGGAGTTCCCCGCGCTCGCGACGGCCCTGGAGTTCGTCTTGGCAGCGGCCCGGCGGGAGGACACGGGGCCCCGTTACGAGATCCTCGAGCGCTTCCCGGCGCGCTGATCCGCCGTACTTGTTAAACCATTGATTAATAGATAGAGAATTTGCTCCGGTTTAACCTTTGCACCCTTGCGGGCATGCAGTTGCACCTGTAACTTTGCGCCTGCAATAGACGCATGCGCTGCCCGCGTAGGGAAGGCGGGTTCCGGCAGAGCCGGCCGACGGACGGTGGGGTGGCGCACGGCATGCAGTGGACAAAGACCGGAGGCTTGTAGCGACCGGTCGGGTGCGGAGACCTCTAGGCCGGAAACATTAAACGGCCACCCTCGGGGCGACATCGGCAGGTGTCGCCCCGCTTTTTTGTCTCAATCTGCGGCAGGCAGCGTCCAAATCCTCCGCGAGCTTCGGCATCCAGGCGGTCAACTGCGATTGCTTCATGATGCGCTGGCGCCGCCCAAAACCGGTGCGAGTCGCACCCTGGGGAGACCATCGGTCTCAGGCGAGGATCCGGGCACCCCCCGCCTTCGAGCGACAAAAGGCGCAGCCGCCTGCCACCCAAAGAGTCGGCGATGCTCGATGCGAGCACGTCTTGGCCATCCAGGTTCAGCAAGGTATCTGGGCGCGGGGCCGCACTGCATCAGGCGAGGCGCCATGAAATTCAGCTGCGCTCAGCATGGCCACGGCGTAGGGTACCTCCACCGTCTTACCCAGATACCGGTCCGGCTCAATTCGAGCGGTGATGCACCCGCGTCGGGGGGGCGTGCTTAGGCGTGCGGGGGCGAGGCTGCGATGGCCGCGCAGACGGCTGCGGTGACTTGCGCCGTGGTGGCGGTGCCGCCCAGGTCGGGTGTGCGCACGCCGCTAGCGCTCACCGTTTCGATGGCGCCGGACAGGCGTGCAGCGGCGGCGGATTCGCCTAGGTGCTCAAGCATCATGACGGCGGTGGCGAAGGTACCCACCGGGTTGGCGATGCCCTTGCCCACGATGTCGAAGGCCGAACCGTGGATGGGTTCGAACATGGAGGGAAAGCGGCCTTCGGGATTGAGGTTTGCCGTAGCGGCGACTCCAAGACTGCCCGCGAGCGCGGCGGCCAAATCACTGAGAATGTCCGCGTGCAGGTTAGTGGCCACCATGACATCGAGCGAGCGAGGCTTGAGCACCATGCGCTGGGTGGCGGCGTCCACCAACTCCTTGGCCGTGCTCACGTCGGGGAACTCGCCGGCGATCTCCTGGAAGATCTCGTCCCACAGCACCATGCCGTGGCGCTGGGCGTTGGATTTGGTGATCAGCGTGAGGTGGCGGCGCGGGCGCTTGCGGGCCAGTTCGAAGGCAAAGCGCAGGATGCGGGTGACCCCGACGCGGGTAAAGATAGACACCTCGGTGGCCACCTCCTCGGGTAGCCCGCGGTGGGTTCGCCCGCCCTGCCCGGCGTACTCGCCTTCGCTGTTCTCGCGCACGATGACCCAGTCCAGATCACCCGCGGCGACGCGTCGCAGCGGGCTCTCGATGCCCGGCAGCAGGCGCGTGGGGCGGACGTTGGCGTATTGGTCGAAGCCCTGGCAGATGGCGAGCCGAAGGCCCCAGAGGGTGACGTGGTCGGGCACCTCCAGGGACCCCACGGCGCCGAAGTAGATGGCGTCGAAGGCGCGCAATCGGTGTAGGCCATCGGAGGGCATCATGACCCCGTGGCGCTGGTAGTAGTCGCTGCCCCACGGAAAGGTTTCCACATCGAGGGCGAAGCTGCCTTCGTACGCCACGAGCGCGTCGAGGACCTGCAGGCCGGCCGAGATGACTTCGGGGCCGATCCCGTCGCCGGGAATGGCCGCCAGTTTGTATCGCTTCATGGGTGCGCTGGAATCCGTGACGGAGACGGGCGCAATTGTATCCTAGCCTGCCCGGGGCGCGGAACAAAACCCCCGTGGCCCCGGTCTATGTGAGACAGTAAAATCGAGGCGACGCGATGGCGCCCCGCCTCCCCGGTATCGGAGCAGACATCCGTTGGATCGGCTGGCAGCCATGGAGGTTTTTGTGCGCATCGTCGAGGCCGGTAGCCTCTCCGCGGTGGCGCGCCAGATCGGCACTACGCAGCCGACCGTGAGCAAGCACCTGGCGGCACTTGAGCGCTACCTGGGCGCTCGACTCATCGAGCGCGCGACGCGCCGGTTGGTGATGACCAATGCCGGCGACCTCTTCTATGAGCACTGTCGGCAAATCCTCGCGCAGATGAGAACCGCCGAACTCGCCTTGCGTCCGCCGCGCTCAGGGCTCGCCGGTACCCTGCGCGTGAACGCGCCCGTCGCCCTGGGCCAAGCCGTGCTCTGCGCTATGGTCCTCGCTTTTCAGCAGCGCTATCCCGATCTGGCCGTCGAGTTCTCCCTGAGCGACCGTCCCACCGACCTCGCCGAGGAGCAAGTGGACGTGGCCGTCCGCGAGGGGTCCGTGAGCGACGCCGGCCTTCTCGTCAAAGGACTCGGCAGTACACGCACCGTCGCGGTGGCCGCACCGGCCTATCTGCAGGCCAGGGGCACACCCTTGCAACCGCAGGACCTGGCCGTGCACTGCTGCGTGCTCGCTGGCGGTGCCGCGAAAGCGGTGGAGTGGGGCTTCATGGCTGACGGTCGCGAGATCCAGGTTGCGGTCACGGGGAAGTTTAGTGCCGATGACTTGCACAGCCTGCGCGCGGCCCTTCTCTCCGGAGCGGGCGTGGGGATGATGCCCCTGTGGATGGTCGACCAGCCGCTCGCCGCCGGACTGCTGGTGCCGCTGCTGGAGCGCTACGAGCCTGCGCCCGTTGCCATCAACGCCGTCTATCTGCTCGGTGGGAGCAGCTGCGCAATCCTCGGCACCTTCCTGCAGTTCCTTCAGGAGGCATTCACGACCGTTCCCGGGCTAGGCACGCCGTCGTAGTCAGGGCGCTGGCTCGTCTGGCGCGAAGTCAAGTTCAACGCGCGCCCCGCTGGGGTCGAAGCAGAAGAGTTGCCAGGTTCCCGAGTCGGCTTGCCGGCGCAAATCGTAGTCAACGCCCGCGGCCTTGAGCGCGGCGGCCGTGGCGGGCAGGTCAGCCCCAGTGAAGGCGATGTGGTCCAGTACGCCGCGCGGGTCCGCCGGTAGGGGCCGCCCGGCGATCACATGCAGAACCGGCTGCGATCCGCAATAGAGCCAAGTGCCGGGGAAGGTCAAAGGCGGGCGGTAGCCTTCCGTGAGGCCCAGAATCCCCATGTAGAAGGCACGGGTGGCTTCCAGGTCGTGCGTGAGCACCGTGAAGTGGTTCATCCCTGCGATGGCCATGGCGGCGTCTCCCTCCGGGGTTCTTAGGCGGCCTGGGGGGAAGGCGTCGCTGGCATCAGGCTTTGCGCGCGTTTGTCCAGCCACCAGCCGTACTGCATCGGCCAGTCGCCGAAATTGTTGTCCACGCCCAGCACGCGCTGGGCATGCAGGGCCCAATGGGGGTCGTAGAGGGCCTCGCGGCCCACGGCGATGAGGTCGGCCTGCCCCCTGCGCAGGATTTCCTCGGCCTGCGTGGCCTCGAGGATCAGCCCCACGGCCATGGTGGTAACCCTGGCCTCCTGGCGAATTCGTTCGGCGAAGGGCACCTGGAAGCCGGGGCCGCGCTTAATGCGTGCTGCCGTTGCCGAGCCCGCTAGGCCGCCGGAGGAGACATCGAGGACGTCTACGCCCACCTGGGCCAGGCGGCCGGCGAGGATGACGGACTCCTCCACGCTCCAGCCACCGTCGAGCCCGTCTGTGGCCGAAATTCGGAAGAACAGCGGGCGCTCCTGCGGCCAAACATCGCGAACCGCCGCGGCAACCTCCAGGGCCAAGCGCAGCCGCCCCTCGAGACTGCCCCCGTAGCCGTCGGTGCGATGGTTTGACAGCGGCGAGAGGAATTCGTGAAGCAGGTAGCCGTGCGCGCCGTGCACCTCCACCACATCGAAACCGGCCGCCAAGGCACGGCGGGCCGCAGCACGGAAATCGGCCTTAAGACTCTCGATGTCCTCGACGGTGAGTTCGTGCGGCATCAGCCAGCCCTCGCCCAGGGGCAGGGCGCTCGGGGCGACCACGCCCCAGGCGTCGTCCCCGCGTGCGAGGTCGGCTGCATCCAGGGGTCCATTGCCGTACCAGGGGCGTTGCATGCTCGCTTTGCGGCCCGCGTGGGCCAGCTGGACCGCGGCGCGCGCGCCGTGGCCCTGAAGGAATTCCACGATGCGGGCGAGCGGGGCGATCTGCTCGTCACACCACAGACCGAGGTCGCCGTGGGTGATGCGGCCGTGCTCCTGCACCGCCGTTGCCTCCGTGAAGATCAGGCCAGCGCCACCGAGGGCGAACTGGCCGAGGTGCACCAAGTGCCAGTCGGTGGCTGAGCCGTCCGGGCTGGAATAGGTGCACATCGGAGAGATGACCACTCGGTTGCGCAGTTCGAGGCCGCGCAAGGCGATGGGGTTGAAGAGCAGGGGCGATTGCTGCATGGATCGTTTCCTCAGGTACGGGGATGACTGTGGACGTGGTGGTAGACGTGGCCGGGATCGTGGGCGTGCGCGGCGTCATCGATCTCCACGGGTACGAGGTTGAGGCGTCCGTGGCGCACCCCCGGCTCGGCGATGAGGGTGTTGGCCAAGCGGCTCACTTCGGCGGTGGCGCCGCGGAGCATCAAGGTCTCCATGCAGCTGTCGTGGTCTAGATGGACATGCATGGAGGAGAGTACGAGTTGGTGACTCGCGTGCTGCAGTTCGGTCAGGCGCTCGGCCAAATCGCGCGCGCGGTGGTCATAAACGTAGCTCAGGGCCGCCACGCAATGGGGCGCTTCCCCTCGGGTGAGGCGGTCGCTCTCCAACTGCTCGCGCAGCATGTCGCGCACGGCTTCCGAGCGGTTCTGGTAGCCACGCCGCCGGATGAGCTCATCGAACTGCTGGGCCAGATCCTGGCCAAGCGAGATGGTGAAACGCTCCATGGAAATCCCACAAGGTTTCTAGATTGGGAATGGTAGCGTAAAAACCCGGCCCCACACCGACCGCCGTCGAGCCTGCCTCGGCGCGCCCGGAATTGGCCTACCATCAGCCCGCCCGACTTCCGACCAACGTGTTCAGCCGCCCATGACCAACGCACTTTCTCAGGCACCCGCGCCCCCGTCTTTGCCGCTTTCCCTGTCGCAGGAACTCTCCATCTGGGCGCGCGCCATGTGCTTTGAGGATTTGCCCGCTGAGGTGATCCGCGACACGCGCCTGCGGGTACTCGATGTCATTGGCCTCGCACTGGCTGGCTAGGGCACGGATTTCGGACGCTCGGTGCGCGCCGCCGTTCGCGCGTTGCACTCGCCCGGCGCCTGCCATATTCTCGGCACCGGCGACGCCTGCAGCGTCGTTGGCGCAGCCCTGGCCAACGGGGCCTTGTCTCAGGCGCTCGAGTATGACGACACGCACAACCGCTCCATCGTCCACATGAGCTCCCCGGCCGTGGCCGCCGCCCTGGCGCTGGCGCAGACGCGGCCAGTGCGGGGGCGCGAACTGATCACCGCAGTGGCGCTGGGCAACGAAATTTCTTGCCGCATCGGCAGCATCGCACCGGGCCAGTTTCACCGGCGCGGATTTCACCCGACGGGGCTGTTCTCTACCTTCGGTGCCACTTAGCTTGCCGCTCGCCTGCTCGGACTGGACGTGGCGCAAATGACCAAGGCCGCTGGGATTGCCGGCAGCTTCGCCTCGGGTCTGTTGGAGTGCTGGGTCGACGGCACCCAGTCGAAGTTCCTGGATCCGGGCCGGGCCGCCCAGGCGGACGTGAGTGCCGCAACCTTGGCGCAATGCGGCGCCACCGGGCGGCGCGAGGTGATCGAAGGGCGCTTCGGGCTGTGCGCTCTCACCTATAGGACGAGGGCGTGGCGCTCGATTATAGGCAGGTCCTGCGTGGCCTGGGTAAGCACTGGAAGAGCCAGTTGGCCTCCTTCAAGCCGTTCCCGGTCGCGCACGTGGTGCATCCCTGCATCGACGCCCTTTTGCGGCTGCGCGCCCGGCACGGCATCGCGCCTGCCGCGGCGCGCCGGATCCTGTGTCCCGTGGCCGAGTACATCGTGGGCATCGTCTGCGAACCTACGGCGGAGAAGCGTCGCCCGCTGTCGGACTCCCACGGCCGGGTGAGTTTGCAGTACACGCTGGCCGAGGCCCTGGTACGCGGGCGCATCGGGCGTGACGCCTACGCGCCACAGACCCTGGTCGACCCCGTGGTATCGGCGCCGGCGGACCGCGTGGAGCACCGCATTGACCCGAGCTTCCCGGGGCCGGAGCGCTTCCAGGCGCAGATTACGGTGGAACTGCATGACGGCACGGTGTACGGGGAGGTGGATGCGCACAACCGGGGTTCGGCCGCGAACCCGATGAGTCTGGAGGAACTGACGGTGAAGTTCGACGAGAACGCCGCGCAACTGCTCACTCCCGCTCAGCGTAAGGCCCTGGTGCAGGCGGTGTTGGGGCTAGACGGACTGGCTGATGCCGCGCAGCTGGTGCGCTTGGTCCGCAACACCGCATGACACTGGCCGGTCACCACGCCCTCGTCACGGGCTCCACCGGCGGCCTGGGTTGGGCTATCGCCGCGCGGCTCGCGGTGGCAGGCTGTGAGGTGGTCCTCCATGGGCTGGAGCCGGAGACCGATTGGGAGCCGCGGCGGGCGGCGATGGAGCAAGCGCACGCGGTGCGCGTTGCCTACCTGCGCGCCGAGCTGTCCGAGCCGCAGGGCATACTGGAACTCGTCCGGCGCGCGACCGAGCGCATGGGGCCGCTCGATATTCTCGTCAACAATGCCGCGGTGCGCCACTTCGCACCCGTGGAGTCTTTCCAAATCGAGCACTGGGACCGGGCACTGGCGCTGAATCTCTCCGCGCCCTTCCATTGCATCCGCCTTTTACTGCCAGGCATGCGCGCCGCGGGTTGGGGCCGCATCCTCAATCTGTCCTCCATCTACGGCACCCGTGGTGCGGTCAATCGGGTGGACTACGTAACGACCAAGGCCGGCCTGCTGGGACTCACCCGGTCAGTGGCGCTGGAAACCGCAGGCACCGGTATCACCTGCAATGCCCTGTGCCCGGGTTCAGTGGAGACCCCGGACATCGCCGCCCGCGTGGACGCGCTCGCGCGAAGCGAAAACCTCCCCCGGGCGGAGGCAGTGAGCCGCTTCCTCACCGGGAAGCAACCCAGCGGCCGCTTCGTGGAGGCTACTCACGTGGCCGAACTCGTGCTCTTCCTGTGTTCGGAAGCCGCCACCGACATCACCGGCGCGATGCTGCCCATGGACGGTGGCTGGCTCGCGAGCTAGGGCGAGCTCAGAAGCGTAGCGCTAGCGTGACGCGGATCTGGCGCGGCTCGGCCGGGTGGAAGTGGATGTCATTGACGCCGGAGTTGGCGCCTAAGCCCAGGTTGCAGCCCGCACTGGCGGGGTCACTGCGCAGGCAGGAAGCGTAGTAGTAGGCGATGTTCCAGGGCTTGTTGTTGAACAGGTTGAGCACATCGAGGTGCAGGTTCCAGCCATGGTCCAGCCGGTAGCCCGCGCGCAGGTTCACGATGCTGCTCGCCCGCGAGCGCACGCGGTTGTCCTCCACGAGCGGGCCCGGAGAGAAATAGCGCAGTTGCCCACTGGCCGACCAGCGGCCCAGGTCCTTCACCCCGGCGCCCAACTCTGCGACCAAGGGTACGGAATTGGGGATACGGTCTCCTGCGGGATCGTTGCCGGTGAAGCGCGCTTTGGTTGCGCTCAGTTCGGCATTGATGAAGAGCCAGGGCAGGGGGCGGAAGATGTTGATCCATTCGACGCCCGTGCGACGACTCGGAAAGGACGGCTCCGTGGTGCCCGCATCCCCGGTGAAGAGTAACTCCGAGTCCTGGGTCATGATGAAGCAGGCGAGCGAGCTCTGTAGGCCGGGGACGGCTTCCGATTTCAGGCCTAGCTCCGCGCCGCGGGTGCGCACCAAGGGCGTCACGGGGTCGACCGGCGCCAGCGTGTTGGGGTCTGTCTGAATGACCGTGCCGCGCGCATCATTGCTGTGGAAGCCGTAGCCGGCGTTGGCGAAGAGTTCAGTGTGCCTCCAGGGGCCGAAGATCACGCTGAACTTGGGCGAGCCCATACCCGCCGAGCGCTGGCCACTATTGGCCGAAATAGCCAAGTCGTTCACCCTGAATCGGTAACGGTCCAGGCGCGCGCCGAGCACGCTGCGCAGCCAGGGCGTCCACTGCACGCTGTTCTCGTAGAACACCGCCGCGCTGCCTTCCTTGACCTGATCCTGGCGCACCAGCGTGAGCAACTGGCGGGCTTGCGTGTCGTACAGGCCCACTCGGATGTCATCGAAGCGCGTCTGCACGCCGACGCGGTGCGTGACCTCCAGGGAGCCCAGCCGCCCCCCCCAACTCAGGGTTGGCCGAAGCCCCAGGACGGTGCGCCGGTCCTGTTGGTGGAACTGGTCGCCGTTCACCTGGTCACGCAGAAAGTAGTCGAAGTTGTTGAACAGGTCGAGTTGGTAATTAATGACGAAGGCATCCAGGCTCGCCTGCAAGTTCGGCAGCCCGGTGAGCGGGGTTCGGCCCTGGTAGGAGAGGCTGTAGCGCTGGGTGTTACCACCGTCGGTGGGGTCGATCTGGCCGAAGGGGGAGATCAGCCCCTGTTGCACTGCCCGCAGCGGAATCTGGTCATTGGAGTTCCAGCGTGCCTCGTAGGCCATGCCCGTTACATTGAACCCGCGTTGCGCGTCGCCCTCGCTGTAGCGCAGCACGCCATTGTATTTGCGCAGGTTCTCCGGGTTCTCCCAGGGTCCATTTGCGTGCTGGGCCTCAACGGCCAGGAGCAAATTGCCGGCAGCCAGACTGGGTGAAGCCGCCACCAAGGTGCGGCCGAAACGGTGATTGCCCACGGTGAAGGAGGCCAGTGGGCCTGGGAGCCGATCGACGTACTCGATGTGGGCGGCGCCGGTGCTGGCAAAATCCCCCTCCTCGGCGTAGTAGGGCCCCTTGCGGAAATCCACGTGGTCGACGAGTTCCGGGATGAGGAGGTTTAGGTCAGAGTAACCCTGCCCGTGCGCATGGGTGGGGAGGTTCACGGGCATGCCATTCAAAAAACTGGCGAAGTCCGTTCCGTGGTCCAGGTTGTAGCCCCGCAGGAAGTACTGGTTGGCCTTGCCGCTACCGCTGTGCTGGGTCACCACCATGCCGGGAACCAGTTCTAACACCTCGCCGGGACGCTGGATCGGACGATCCTCAAGGGCCGCCGCGTTGATGACGCCAGCGCTGGCGGTGTCAGTGGTCCCGACGGCATTTTCGAAGTTCCCACGCACGGTGACCTCGCCACTCTCGGGAACTGCGGCGCCCTGTGCGGAGCCCACCAACAGGCAGATCCATGCGACGAGACCGCGGCAGCCTGCCGGAAGGAGGCGAAAGTAGAGTGGCGTCATGGCAGTTCTCATGGGCGCGGCGGCACGCCACGGTCCCGGCGGTCAATGGAGGGGGGTAGGAAGTTTGGGAAAGTTATCTTACAAATGACTCCACGTCAACGCCAGGGACGCCGACTGCGGGTACCGGCCCCGCGGCGCTGCGTCGATCAGTCCGCCCCAGACGGGGGCGTGGGGCGCAGGATCCCCAACACGAGGCCCACGATGTTGAGTCCACTGGTGAGCGAAGCGCCCGCGGCGGGCCGTGCCAACAAGAACTCTTGGCCCCCTGGCGGCGGGTTGTCGCAGCTGGCCCGCCAGTCCTCACCCTCCGGCCGCAGCCGGCGGATCAGAAGTTGCGGCGAGAGGCCGAAGCGCAGCAGGTGTATGCCCCCGGGGACGGCTTCGGCGGGGCGGCGCAGGAACAGCACCCGGTCACCGGCGCGAACAGCGGGCACCATGTCGTCGCTGGAAGCGGTGGTCCAGCCCAAGCTCCCCGTGCCGTCGTATTGGGGATAGAGCTCCTGGCGGATGAATCCCTGGGAGAGCGCTAAGTCGGGCGGGCGCGCGCTGTCGTCCGCGGCGTCGCTACCGTGCACCGGTCGTAGCCGGGCGACGTCCCCGCCCTGGAGCGCCCGGGTGTCAGCAAGCTTCCCCAGGTCGAGGAACGTGGGGTCGACGCCGCGCAGCAGGCGCTGCGGGGAAACGCCCAAGACCTCGATAAGTTCCACGAACTTATCCATGGCGGGGAGTGCCACGCCGGAGAGCCATTTGCGCGGGGCGGTCTCGCCCACGCCAAACCGGCGCGCTAGCCAGGCGACGCGCCCCACGCCCCGAGGCGGAACGGCCGGAAGCCGATCCAGAGCGGCGTCGAGTTCGCGGGAGAAGGTCTCCCGGATCGCCGTGAGGTCGCGACCGGTACGCGCGCGCACCGGCGCCGGCGTCCGGCGTGGGATGTCCTTTCCGGGTTTGTCCGCGGTGTCCTCGTTCATCGCCCGGCTATTTCCTTGAGTATCAGCAGGTCAATCCCGATGGTACCGTATAAATGATCAATAAATCAAATGCATAAATAATTAACGTTCCATGGGTACCGACACAGTACCAATGGTACTTGACAACCTTTCAATAGCCTTTTACAGTTCTTTCAACTTCTGCGCCGTCCGGAGCTTGCTCCGGGGGCCTGAGGCGAGGATCTGCCCGCGGTGGTCAGTGCTGCGGGCGCGTCACCCCACAACAAACCGCAGCACTCCGGGAGACCCCCTTTGGGCCGGAGCGCGCTGACCTATCTGGAGCGGCCCATGCCCGACGATCTGGCTCACCTGAACCTCACCTTTTTGGCGGTGGCGCGCGAATTTGCGCGCAGCCATCCCGAGGAGGCATTCATCCGCCTTGGCCTGGATCGGGAGGCTTGCGCCCTGCTGGCCAACCTGTCCCTGCCCGATCTGCAGCGCTTGGCTCGCAGCGGGGCGCTGATCTTCCGGCTGGCGCAGAGTCCCGGTCAGCTGGCCGCCAATCTCACTTTGGCCCGACGCGACCCGCTGCTCTCCGAAGTCCACCTTCTGCTCAGTGCGGAGCCGGCGTGAGTACCCGGCCGACGGGCTCCTACGGTGAGACCCTGGCGCGCGTGGACGAACTGTGCCGTCTGGGGGCGCGCCCGCCCGTGATCCGTGAACTCACGCGATTCGACGCCGAGGCGCTGGTGGCGCGGATCTTCCGGGAGACCACGGGGCGCAGCCCGCCCCGCGGACAACTCCCCACGGATCACCGCCAGTACGTGTCCACCCCGGCGCAGCGCCTGCAGGCCAGCCTGATTGCCGCGGTCTATAGCCGAATGAGCCGTGTCCACCCGGTTTACTGCGACGCGGTGATCGCCACCTACCGGCTCTACCGCGGTGTCTTTGGCGCCAATGCACGCTTCGGGCTTGACCGAACCTGGCACCTGTTGCGCTGCCTGCGGCTGGGCAAGCTTGAGCAGCGGAGCTGTCCAGGTTGTGGAGGCAGCCTGCTCGAGGACCGGGAGCCGCTGGCCGCCGTGGCGCCCCGCGGAGCAAGAGAACCGCGAGCCCTGCTGGCCGCGGCCTGCCCCTTGTGCGACGTGCTGCGCGGCCGGCCACCCACCGGAGCGCGTCCAGCCCTCGAGCGCGCCCCTGTCGCCCTGCCCAGCGCGGCGCCGAGCAGCGTCCTCGCGCGCCAGGTGGGGCTTGCGGAAGCGCTCTGTCGCTTAGGCGCGCGCCCGCCGGTGGTGGCCGACTTGACCCGCCTGCAGAACCGGGCCCTTATCGGCCGCCTTTACCTGCAGTGCGTGGGACAGCGTGCCCCCTCGGGCCTTCTGCCCTCGGATTCGCGCAAATTCGTGCAGAGCCGTGCCCTCAAGTTGCAGGCAAGCGTCCTCGCCCTGGCCTACGAGGGGTTGGTCCGGCAGGGCCTGGATCGGGCCGAGGCCCTGCTGGTTGCGCACCGCGTCTACCTTGCCGTGTTTGGCGAGCGCGCGCAGTTCAACATCAACCGCAGTTGGTGCCTGGTGCAGTCCCTGCGCATCCGGGAGCTGCAAATGGTGGCCTGCCGATGGTGCGGGTCGCGGTTTATACACGACGCCGGGAGTCTGCTGCACCGGCACTGCTGTCCGCTTTGCGTGGAGATCCGGCGCTGCAGCGACGACACGCCACGGTTGCCGCGGGTGGCGGGGGGCGTCACGCGCTCCTTGGGCGTAGCGGGCCTGGGGCAGCAACTTTTTGCGGTAGGGGCTGGCCCCGGGCTCCTCTGGGGCCTAGCCGCCCAACCAAAATCCGCCCCGTAGCCACGTGCTGGCCCCGCGATGTCCACTTTGCCCTAAACTCCTACCTCTGCCCCGCCGGATTCGCGCGGCGGGTGGTGCGGCGCATCAGGAGCCTCTGGCGCCGAGGCTTGTTCAGGGCAAGGTTGACCCACGGTGCCAGTTCTGCGTTTTCCCGGTGTTTTTTCGGCGCCCTTTTCGTGGCGTGTCCCGCGGCTCCTGCCGGGCGTCTTGCTCGCCCTGGCCTGCACCGGGGTCATGGGGGGCGAGGGCGCGCCGGACCTGGGGCACTCGCGCGAACTCATCGCCCTCGGGCGCGCCCAGGCGGCGCTATCGGCCCTGGAGCCCTTCGAGTTTCAATTCGCCGGAGACCCCGGCTACGACTACCTGTTGGGACTCGCCGCCCTGGAAAGTGGTGCGCCCGGGCGCGCAACGCTGGCGCTCGAGCGCGCGCTGGCCGTCAACCCCGGCGACGTCGCTGCGCGCTTCGCCATGGCACGCGCTTACTTGGCCCTGGGCGAACGGGCGCAGGCAGGGGCGGCGCTGCAGGAATTGCTCGACCTGAACCCTCCACCGCCGGACCGCGCGGTCATCTTGAACGAGCTGCGCGGCACGGGGTCGGGCGCGCTGGGGCTGCGCCTGACCGGGTACGCCGAGTTGGGTATCGGTCGAGACACCAACGTCAATACTTCCACGTCGGAGAGTTCCATCAGTGTCCCAGCCCTGGTGGATACGGTCTTCCGTCTCGCTCCGCTCAACATCGCCACCGCTGATGATTACCTCGCCGCGGGTGCGGGTGCCGCGCTGGAATACCCGCTGGGTGGCGCCCTCAGGCTCTATGCGAGTGCCGACGCGCGGGGTCGCCTCGATGCCAGCGCGACGGAGTTCAACACCAGCAGTATCGACGCGCGCTTGGGCTTGCTGCGCACCACCGAGCGGGACCAGGTGCGCGCAGGCCTGCTGGCAGCTCAGTTCGGGCTTGCCGGTAGCGCCAATCGCAACAGCCTCGGGGCCACGCTGGAGTGGCGCCACGCGTTGAACGCGGACACGGAACGTAGCGTCTTCGGGCAGATGACGGTGAACCGTTTCCCGGACCGGACGCTCCGGCCCAATGATTTTGATCAGGCGTACGTGGGGGTCGGACTTCACCGGCTCCTCGGTGGCGCTCGCGCGCTGGTGTACGGCAGTCTCTACGCCGGCGGCGAGGCTGCACCCCACGGGCGTGCCGATGGGGCACGCGCATTGGGCGGCTTTCGCAGCGGGGTCGTCGCCCGTCTCGGCGACGAGGTGGAGGGCTTCGTCCACCTCGGACTGCAGTGGGGCGGCTACAGCCAGAACAATGCCGCTTTCCTAACCCGGCGCAACGACGCGCTGACGGATGTTTCCCTGGGCCTCAACCTTGCCCTGGGAGACCGTTGGACGCTTCGCCCTCAACTGCTCTGGGTTAATAGCATGAGCAATATTGTGATCGATGGGTATGAACGGTGGGATCTGTCCTTGACGCTGCGTCGCGAGTTCCGCTGACAGCCGCTAGCCAAGCGGGCGTCGAGCAAGTTTCCCGCCAGGGCCGAGGGCTGGGTTCGAACGCGCTAGGGCTCGGTTCAGGGCGAATGGGTCGACGCGGATGGGGGCGTCCCGAACGACGACCTGCTTGCGCCTCGGCCCGGTAACGGGAACGACCCTGACGCCCCTGTTTATAGTGGATTCGCGCACGGGAGTTCATGCGTGAGGCTAAGCTCCACAGCCCTCAGAAAACGGGGGGACAGGGCAAGTCCGCTCGGTGCGACGGGTGACCGCCCCTTATTCAAGTTCGCTCGACCGGATAAATTTCTAAGAATCAGTCGGAGGCCGCAACAGACAGCCCACAGAAGTGGGTGATAAAGAACGACCGTTCTCGCCTGAGCGAGCGCGACCTCGCCCGCTTCGGAGTGCTGGGGCTGACCGCTGATCGTGAACTCATTCGGTTCCCGGCGCGCCGCTTAGCGGAAGACAGCCCTGAGGCGTCGCGGCTTCGTCAGGCGGAAGGCCAGACCATCCTTGCACCGGCGGCGCCGTCCTCCTCTCGTAGGTGCTGGAGTCGACCTAGCTCGTCCCCGTTAGGACGGGCGCGAGGTCGACCGCTGATGCGCCATTTGCTCGACAACGACATTCTGTGCAACATCACGAAGCCAGTCCCGTCAGAGTCCTTGATGGCTTGGATGGCCGAGCAAGCCGACCAGGACCTCTTTATCGCCGCACTGAGCATCGCGGAAATCCGTCGCTGTGTAGCGAAGCAGCCGCTGCGTCGTCGGGGTCTGCGACTCGCGGGGGCCGATGGGGCGACGTCGAAACCGCAGGTCTCGACGTCACGGGCGACGAGATTTTCGAGTCCGTGATGGTACCGTTGATCGGCGGGCTTGGCGGCCGTGTCCCCAAAACCGAATCGCCGTTCCAACGGTTTCGAGAACCAGCCGACCCCGATCAGGGCTCTAACGGGGATAAACAGTGAGAGGCTCGCGCGGATGATGATTGACGTCGCTAAGTTCGCCGCCCTTACTACCGGCTTGGTCCAACTCATTGCGCACCGCGCCGCCCTTCGATCGTGGTAAGCCCAGTTGGAGGTTCAGGGTAATGGCCACCCCGAAGTCGCGACTTTCGTGGTATACCGTCAAGACGAATTGACGGGCGAGCACGCGTCCTGCGATACAATGCGTGACAGGGGGCTGTTTGCGGCCGCTGGACCTGCCTTCCGCAGGCACATGATCGCCCGGCCTTAGAGGCTATGGAACAGACGCCAGAAGCAGAAACGCCACCCGCTACCGCTGCGCCTATCCTGTCTGCCGTCCGCTACCTTTTGCGGCCGCTGGTGCGTTTGCTGCTGCATCATGGGATCGGGCTGGGAGCATTGGTCGACTTGCTGAAGACCACCTACGTACGGGTAGCCGAGGAAGACGCCTTTTGTATCCCAGGCAAGGCCCAGACGGATAGCCGCATCAGCCTGCTCACCGGGGTTCACCGCAAAGACGTGCGGCGGCTACGCTCGGCTTCCGGGATCGGCGCACACGTCAGACACTTGCCCTTGGGAGCTCAGGTGGTGGCGCGCTGGACGGGTCTGCCGGACTACCTGGATGCGGCTGGGCAGCCGCGTGCTCTGCCGCGGCGATCGGCCACTCCTGACGAGGTGTCCTTCGAGGGCCTTGTCGAATCCATCAGCAAGGATTTCCGTGCACGCGTCGTTCTCGACGAGTGGCTGCGATTGGGATTGGTGCGCTTGAACGACGAAGGCGACGTACTCCTGGAGACCGACGCCTTTGTGCCGGGGAAGGGAAGCGAGGAGAAGGCCTACTTCCTGGGCCATCACCTGCACGACCACTTGGCCGCGGCGGTTCACAACGTCGCCGGTGGCCAACCCGCCTTCTTCGAGCGTGGCGTCTACCATGACTGCTTGAGTGTTGAGTCGGTGAAAGAACTCACCCGGGTGGCCGAACTGTCGGGTAATCGCCTGCTGCAGTCGATCAACCGCCGGGCCACGGAACTCGAGCAGGTGGATGCCGCTCGCGGGGGCGGCGATCGGCGCATTACGCTGGGTATCTTCCTCTACACCGCAAAGGGTGATCTGCCCGCCTTCTCCGATGAGAGCAATGAGGCCGATGCGTAAGCGCTGCGCGCTCGTTCTGGCGGGCTTGCTGTTCTTGCAGGCCCTGCCGGCATGGGCGCAGCCCGCCGCTACCTGCGTAGCCGATGGCGGTATCGGCGGCACCGGCGTGAAGCCCGAGCAGGGCGGGATGGGGGGTACGGGCGCAAGCCCGCAAGGTGGGGTTACGGGCGGCACCGGAGCCGTTGCTCAGGGCGGTGGCACGGGCGGCACGGGAACTGTTGCTCAAGGTGGCGGTACGGGCGGTACCGGAGCCGTTGCCCAGGGCGGTGGCACGGGCGGCACGGGAACTGTTGCTCAAGGTGGCGGGACGGGCGGCACGGGAATCAGCGCGGACGGCGGTATCGGCGGCACGGGACGTCCGGCGACGCTAGCCGGGCGGGTGCTCTTCGCCAGTGGCCGCGTGGAAGCGCAGTTGCCTGGTGGAGCGCCGCGCGCGCTTGGCAAAGGCGACCCCGTTTGCGAGGGCGAGACACTGAACTCCGGGGCTAAGTCCCTGTTGCAGTTGGTGACTGTGGATGGCGCCACGCTGGTGCTTCGCCCTGGAACTCAGCTGGAAATCGAGGCTTACGCCTTCTCAGGCAGCGAGGACGGCACAGAAAAGACTCACCTGCGCCTGCTCCGGGGCGGGGTGCGTGCGATCACCGGGCGCATCGGCCACACCCGCAAGGCGGCCTTCATCATCCGCACCGAAACGGCCACGGTGGGGATCCTGGGTACCGATCACGAGACCTTCTTCGTGCCGAGGCCGACCTCCGGCGAGGGGCCGGTCGCGGAGCCGGGCACCTACAATCGGGTCATCTCCGGCGGGACCGTTTTGAGCACGCCGACGGGATCGCTGCGTATCCATCCACGCCAGGTAGGCTTCGCTGGCTTCGGGCGCAGCCAACCACGCATCCTTGAGCGCCCGCCAGAGTTTCTCGGCGCCCCGCTGTCGCGTTTGCGGCGCGACGCACCCAACTCGAGTGCGCGCTCGAGCAGCATGGAGGGCGATGTGGCGCAGGTCGCTTCAGGGAGTCTCGTGGTCCAGGAGGTTAATATCTTCGGAACGCCCCTGGACCTGCAGACCTATCTGGGTGGGCTGTTCCCCGCGCCGGTCGGTGGTGCCTACGTGGGCGTCCAGCACGTGGGCCCCTCGGTCAGTGCCGGCGGGGTGACCGTGGACAATGTCGGATCGATCGTGCTGCTCGACGGTGTTGCGTTGCCAGGGTCCGTCTCCAGCAGCGCTACGGGGTTCAACTACACGGCGAACCCGGCCGTGCTTATGGAGCGGGGAGCGGTGATGGTCGACGGGGCCCACGTGGTGTGGGGCCTCTACGCGGGCGGCACCAGCCTCGACGGGGCAGGTCAACCCGTGCTGAACGACTACCACCACTTCGCTTTCGCCCCGGGCGGTGCCACCCCGGACGCCGTGGTGCGCAGTCTCACCGGCTCCGCAACTTTCGCTACCCTGGTGCGCAACTCTAGTCCGACCAACGAACTGGGCGGGGTAGGCGGCACCCTCAACCTCTCCGTGCAGGTGCAACTGGGCGCTTCGGCTTCGCTCATCGACTACAATCTGAGCGTTCTGGACGCCAACGCCCGGAACTGGACCGGTCGGTTTACCGGAACCGCGCCGCTGTCCGTGTTCGGCACCGGTGGCGTGCCGCTCAACGTGACCTGTACCGGGGGCGGTTGTGGCTCGGGTCTCGGTGATCCAAGTCGCAGCTTGGCTGTGGGCCAGTTACTGGGCGCAGGCGCCCGCGGGCTCATCACCACCTATGGGCTGGCGACCACCACCGGGCAGGTGGTGGCGGGCTCGGCCGTGCTCATGCGTCCCTGATTGGGGGGCGAGGGTGCCGCTCACTGGGCCTGAGCGCTCGTCCAACTGCCACCGATGGCCTTGATGAGTAGCACGCTGGCCGCGTAACGGCGGGCACGGACATCTGCTGCGCTGCGCTCGGCGTTGAGCGCGATGGTCTGCGCGGTGACCACTTCTAGGTAGCTGACGGTGCCAGCCTTGTATTGATTCGTGACCAAGGAAAGGGATTCCCGGGCGTTGCGCGCGGCGGCGTCCAGGTGCAGTGCTTCCTTCTCCAGCAGGTCCTGGGCGGCTAGATTGTCCTCGGTGTCCTGAAAGGCGGTGAGCACTACCTGACGGTAATTGGCCACGCTCGCCCGGTAGGCTTCGCGGGCGGACTCGGTCTGCGCCCGGCGCAGCCCCGCATCGAATACGCTTTGCAACACCGACGGCCCCAGTGCCCAATAGCGACTCGGCAGGCTGAGCCAACTGGCCAGGCTGCCGCTTTGAAGGCCCACGCCGGCGGAGAGTGTCAGCGATGGAAAAAACGCCGCCTGGGCGACACCAATCTGCGCGTTTGCCGCCGCCATGCGGCGCTCCGCCGCAGCAATGTCGGGCCTGCGTTCGAGCAATTGTGATGGCACCACCGCGGGGACCCGGGGAGGCTGCGTCGCGAGTGGGTCGGCGGCAATGCCGAGCCGGTCAGGCGTCTTTCCGACCAGGGCTGCGATGGCGTGGGCGAGTTGCGCGCGCGAGATGCCCAGATCTTGGCGGGTGCCGAGCGCCGTATCAAGCTGCGTCTGGGCCTGGACGACGTCGGCGCGGGCTGCCACCCCCGCCCGGTAGCGGTTTTCGGTGAGCTTGAGGCTACGCTCGAGGGCCGCCACGGTCTCTTCGACGATGCGCAACTGTTCGTCGGCAGCACGGAGCTGGAAATAGTCCAGGGCGAGTGCAGCCTGCAGGCTCAAGGCCAGGGCAGCGAGATCGCCTGCGCTCGCCTGTGCGCTGGCGCGCGCGGACTCCACGGAGCGGCTGACACGTCCGAACAGGTCCACCTCCCAATTCGCCTGGAGCGGCAGGTTGAAGTCGCTGCCGGTGCTCGGGGTGCCGGCGCGCCCGTTGACGTTTCCTCCGGTGCGCGCACGGCTGGCCGAAGCGCCGACGGTCACGCCGGGGTAGCGGGCGGCCCGGGCGACATCCAGGGCGGCCTGGGCTTGAGCGGCCTGTGCTCGCGATGCCGCGAGCGACGCGTTGCCGCCCTCAACCTGGGCTTCGAGCGCATCGAGGGCCGGATCTTCGAACAGGTGCCACCAGGGCCCGCGCACGACGGTGTCGGTCGGTGTGGCGGGTTTCCAGTTTCCGCCCTCCGCAAAATCTGCTGGCGTGGAGACGCTCGGCCGCACGTAGTCTGGGCCGACGGTGCAGGCGCCGAGCAGAAGGCAGCTAGCCAGGGCACCTAGGGTCTTCGGGCGCGCGCTCATGGCGCAACCAGGGCCTGGATGCGGCCGGGGCTGGAGCGGCGCCCCGTCCTGCGGGCGAGGCGGTCCAGGACGAGGTAGACCACGGGCGTGGTGTACAGGGTAAGCAATTGGCTCAGGATGAGGCCTCCTACGATGGCGATGCCCAGGGGGCGGCGTAGTTCCGAGCCCACGCCGCTGCCCAGAGCGAGGGGCAGAGCACCCAGCAGCGCAGCCATGGTGGTCATCAGAATGGGGCGAAGCCGCAGCAGGCAGGCCTCATGGATGGCCTCGCGCGGATCGAGGTTACGGCTGCGCTCGGCCTCGATGGCAAAGTCGATCATCATGATGGCGTTTTTCTTAACGATGCCCATCAGGAGGAGGATGCCGATGAAGGCGATCACCGTCATTTCCGTGTGCAGTAACCACAGAGCCACCAGGGCTCCGAGGAACGCCGAGGGTAGCGTAGAGAGGATCGTTATGGGATGGATGTAGCTCTCATAGAGCACACCCAGAACCACATAGACGGTGAGCACGGCGAGCAGGATCAACAGCGGCTGGCTCGAGAGCGAGGATTGGAAGGCTTGGGCGGCGCCGGCGAAACTGCCGCGGACGCTCGCCGGCATCCCCAGGCGCGCAGCAGCCGCCTCCACTGTGGCCACGGCACTGCCCAAGGCCACGTTCGGCGCTAAGTTGAAAGAGAGCGTGGTCGCGGGGAACTGTCCCTGATGAGCGACGGACAGCGTAGAGGCGGCGGACTCGATGCGGGCGAGCGCGGCAAGGGGGATGGTGCCGCCCGTGGCCAGCGGCAAGTAAATGTTCTGCAGCGCGTCGGGTCTCTCGCGATACTCCGGCGCCAGTTCCATCACCACATGGTACTGGTTGAGCTG
Organism: Betaproteobacteria bacterium; assembly: GCA_025356655.1. GTDB lineage: Bacteria > Pseudomonadota > Gammaproteobacteria > Burkholderiales > SHXO01 > SHXO01. The sequence continues at coordinate 51,693 of JANXRW010000126.1, forward strand.
GCTGTAGATATTGGCCACTTGGCGCTGACCGAAGGCGTCGTAGAGGGTGTCGTCGATCATCTGGGTAGAGATGCCGAGCCGGGAGGCCGTGGGACGGTCGATGGTGACCATGGACTGCAGCGCGCGATCCTGCTGGTCGGAATTGACGTCCGCCAGTTGGGGGGAAGCGCGCAGTTCCTGCTGCAGCTTGGGTGACCAGAACGTGAGCTCGCGAAGGGTGTCACCGGTGAGGGTGTACTGAAACTGTGCATTGCTCTGGCGCCCTCCGATACGCAGATCCTGGACCGATTGCAGGAACAGCGTCGCCCCCGGTACCGCCGAGAGCTTGCCGCGCAGCCGGCCGATGACTTCGTCCGCGGAGATGAGACGCTCGGCCGGTGGGCGCAGCGACACGAAGACCCGCCCCGTGTTGCGCGTGGTGCCGTTGCCGGACCCGCCGGTAAAGCCGATGACGCTCTCCACCGCAGGGTCGGCGCGGATGATGTCCACGTAGCGCAGGAGCTTCTCGCGCAGCCCGGCGAAGGAGATGTCCTGGGCCGCCTGGATTGAGCCATTCAAGCGCCCGGTGTCCTGCTGCGGAAAAAATCCCTTGGGGACTGCGCCGAAGAGATTGACCGTGAGCACAACACATCCCACCGTCAGCGCGAGCATTAGAGCGGGATGGCGAAGTGCCCAGCCCAGGCTCCGGGCGTAGCCGCCGTTAATGCCGCCAACGAACCTGCCGAAGAACCGCGCAGCTCGCCCGGGCGGGGCGATGCGGGGCGCTTCGTTCTTCAACAGCAACGCGCACAGCATGGGCGTGGTGGTAAGCGATACCACCATGGAGACCGCGATGGCCACCGCCAGTGTGACGGCAAACTCGCGGAACAGGCGCCCGACGATACCTCCCATGAACAGGATCGGGATGAAGGCGGCGATCAATGAGAGGCTCATTGAGAGCACGGTGAAGCCCACCTCGCCCGCACCCGCGTAGGCGGCCTGCAGGGGCGACTTGCCCATGGCTAAGTGGCGGCTGGTGTTCTCTAAGACGACGATGGCGTCGTCAATGACGAAACCCGTGGCGATGGTGAGCGCCATGAGGGAGAGATTGTCCAGGGAGTAGTGGAGCAGGTACATCACGCCCAAGGTGCCGAGCAGCGACAGCGGCACGGCCACGCTGGGGATCAGGGTGGCGCGAAGGTTGCCCAGGAAAGCGAACACCACCAGGATCACCAACCCGACGGACAGTCCCAGGGTGACCGTCACGTCGTGCAGCGCCGCGCGGATGGTCCCGGTTCGGTCGAGCACCACGGACAATGTAATGCCGCCCGGGATGCCCGACTCCAGGCTGGGCAGCAGGGCGCGCACCCGGTCCACCGTTTCGATCACGTTGGCCCCGGGTTGGCGATAGATGATCACCAGAACGGAGGCCCGGCCATTGGCCACCCCTGCCGTACGCAGGTCCTCCACCGAGTTCTCCACGTGGGCGAGATCGGACAGGCGCACCGCGGCGCCCTGGCGGTAGGCAACCACGAGCGGGCGGTAGAGCTCGGCGCGCGCCAGTTGGCCGTTGATGGCGATCTCCCAACTGTGCACGCCGTCGTCCAACTGGCCTAGGGGCCGTGTCAGGTTGGTGGCGCTAAGCGCGCTGCGCACGTCCTCCAGACCGATGCCGTAGCGCGAGAGCGCGAGCGGGTTGATCTCCACGCGCACCGCGGGCAGGGCGCTGCCGCCCACCTGCACTTGGCCCACGCCGTCGACCTGGGAGAGCTTCTGCTGCAGCATCGTGGAGGCGGTGTCGTACATCCGTCCCGAGGGCACGGTGTCGGAGGTGAGCGCCAGGATCAGGATGGGGGCGTCGGCCGGATTGACCTTGCGGTAGCTAGGGTTGCTGGGAAGGTAGGAAGGCAGGTCGCCGCGGGCAGCGTTGATGGCGGCCTGTACGTCGCGCGCCGCCCCGTCGATGTTGCGGCCGAGATCGAACTGCAGCGTGAGCGAAGTTGATCCGACGGTGCTCGTCGAGCTCATTTCGGTAACCCCAGCGATGCGCCCCGCCTGGCGCTCCAGCGGCGTCGCCACGGCCGTGGCCATGGTCTCCGGACTGGCGCCCGGCAGGGCCGCGCTCACGGAGAGCACTGGGTATTCCACCTGGGGCAGTGGGGCTACCGGCATTAACCTGAGCGCGAGCAGGCCGGCGAGGGCAACCCCGACGGTCAGCAGCGTCGTCGCCACCGGCCGCTCGATGAAGGGGCGCGAAATGTTCACGGTGTGGCGACCGCCTCGGGGGAGCGGCGCTGGCGCTTCGGAATCAGGCGGTCCAGGTAAAGGTAGATGACCGGTGTGGTGTAGAGGGTCAGGATCTGACTGACGATGAGCCCGCCCACGATGGCAATGCCCAGTGGCCGGCGCAGTTCCGCCCCCACCCCGGCGCTCAGCGCCAGGGGCATTGCACCGAGCATGGCCGCGAAGGTGGTCATCAGGATGGGCCGCAGGCGCAGCAGGCAGGCCGCGTGGATGGCAGCGGCTGCGTCCAAACGGCGAGTGCGCTTCAGTTCCAGTGCAACGTCGATCATCATGATCGCGTTCTTCTTGACGATACCGATGAGCAAGATAATGCCGATGAAGGCGATGACGTCGAGTTCACCCCCCAGGATAATCAGCGCCAGCAGTGCGCCAAGTCCTGCCGAGGGCAGCGTCGAGAGGATGGTGAGCGGGTGAACGAAGCTCTCGTAGAGTACCCCGAGCACGATGTAGACGGTGATGAGCGCCGCCAAGATTAGCAGGGGCTCGTTGATGAGCGCGGCCTGAAAGGCCTGGGCCGTTCCCTGGAAGCTCGCGCGCAGGCCCGGGGGCAGGCCCAGCCCCGCTGCGGCTGAGTCGATGGCGCGTACGGCCTCGCCCAGGGCTACACCCGGGGCTAGGTTGAAGGATAAGGTGGCGGCCGGAAACTGGTCCTGATGGTTCTGCACTAGTAGGGCGTTGGTCTCGCGCAGTTGGGTGAACGCGCCTAAGGGCACCGGCGCTGCCCCGGGCGGGCGCACGTAGATGGCGCTGAGCGCTTCGGGACCCAGCCGGTAGCGGGGCTTCACCTCGAGGATCACCCGGTACTGGTTGAGTTGCGTGTACACGGTGGAAACCTGGCGTTGGCCGAAGGCGTCGTAGAGGGTGTCATTGACCATCTGGGGGGTGACGCCCAGGCGCGCGGCAGTCACCCGGTCGATGCCCAGATTGGCCTGAAGGCCCCCGTCCTGCCGGTCGCTCGCCACCGACCGAAGCTGGGGCAAGGCGCGCAGGGTCTCCAGCAGCCGTGGCGCCCAGGTCTCCAGTTCCTGAGCGTCCGCGTCCTGCAGCGTATATTGGAATTGTGTCCGGCTCACCCGGCTCTCCACCGTGAGGTCCTGGGCGGGTTGCAGATAGAGTTGCGCGGCAGGGTAGCTCGCGCTGGCTTGGTTGATCCGGTTCATTACCTCGCGCGCGCTCGCCCGCCGCTGCGCCTGGGGCTTGAGGTTGACCAGGAGGCGGCCGCTGTTGAGGGTGGTATTGGTGCCGTCCACCCCGATGAAGGAAGACAGGCTCTCCACTGCGGGATCGGCCGATACCAAACGCGCGAGCGCTTGTTGGTGTTCTGCCATGGCGGCGAAGGAGACCGATGCCGGCGCCTCAGTGATTCCCACGAGTAGCCCGGTGTCCTGTGAGGGGAAGAACCCCTTGGGTACCAGGATGTACAGGCCAACGGTGAGGACCAGTGTGACTAGCGCCACCACCAAGGTGGTGCGCCGGGCTGCGATCGCTAGCGAGAGGCTGCGCCCATAGGCCGCGGTAACGCGCTCAAGGACCAGGCGAGCTTGCCGCTGCAGGCGGTTCTCCGACGCGTTCTGGTGGGGCCGCAGCAGCCGGCTACACATCATCGGGGTCAGCGTGAGCGAGATGGCAAGCGAGAGGCCGATGGTCACGCTGAGCGTGATGGCAAACTCACGGAACAGGCGTCCCACCACGTCGCCCATGAACAGCAGGGGGATCAACACGGCCACGAGCGAGACCGTGAGCGATACCAGCGTAAATCCGATCTCGCGTGAGCCGCGCAGGGCTGCCTGCAGGGGCAGTTCCCCTTCTTCCAGGTGACGGACTATATTCTCGATCATGACGATGGCATCGTCGACCACGAAGCCCGTGGCGATGGTGAGCGCCATGAGCGTCAGGTTGTTCAGGCTGAAGCCCAGCAGGTAGATCACGCCCAAGGTTCCGACCAGGGACAGTGGCACGGCGATACTTGGGATCAACGTGGCCGCGGCGGTGCGCAGGAACAGAAAGATCACGAGAACCACCAGGGCCACCGCCATGACCAACTCCACCTCCACGTCAGCGACTGCCGCGCGAATCGTCGTGGTGCGATCGGTGAGGGCGGTAAGGCGTACGCTGGGCGGCAGCGAGGCCTCCAGCCGAGGTAATAGAGCGCGGACTCGGTCCACCACCTCGATCACGTTCGCGCCGGGCTGGCGCTGCACGTTCAGCACGACGGCAGCGGACGCGCCTGCCCAGGCCGCCTGGCGGACGTTCTCCGCGCCGTCGCTGACGTCCGCTAAGTCGGTGAGCAGCACCGGGGCGCCGCCTCGGTAGGCCACCACCAGGGAGCGATAATCGCGGCTCGAGAGGAGCTGATCGTTGGCCGCGATGGTGAAGGCGCGGCGTGGGCCGTCCAGGTTCCCTTTGGCCTGGTTGACGTTGGCGGCGGCCAGCGCGGTACGCAGGTCCTCCAGGGTCAGGCCGTAGGCGGCTAGCGCGTCGGGATTTGCCTGGACGCGGATCGCCGGCCGCTGGCCACCGCTGATGCTGACCAGGCCCACCCCGGGGAGTTGGGCGATTTTTTGCGACAGGCGTGTTTCGGCCAAGTCCTCCACACGCGGCAGGGGCAGCGTATCAGAGCTGAGCGCCAGCGTAAGGACCGGCGCGTCCGCCGGGTTGACCTTGCTGTAGGCGGGCGGGGAGGGCAGGTCCTTGGGCAGCAGCGTGAAGGAACTGTTGATGGCGGCCTGCACCTGCTGCTCGGCCACGTCCAGGTTCAGCTCCAGGCTGAACTGGAGGGTGATGAGAGAACTGCCGCCCGAACTCGAGGAACTCATCTGAACGAGCCCCGGCATCTGCCCGAACTGGCGCTCCAGCGGGGCCGTGACCGAGGTGCCCATGACCTCGGGGCTGGCGCCGGGGTAGAAGGTCACGACCTGGATGGTCGGGTAGTCCACCTGGGGCAATGCCGACACCGGCAACTGCCGATAGGCCAGCGCGCCGGTGAGCAAGAGGGCCACCATCAGCAAGGTGGTAGCCACCGGCCGCAGGATGAAGGGGCGCGACAGGTTCATGGACGCTTGGGACGCTGCCCGTCGCGAGTGCGCCCTGCCGCGGGGTCGCGGCTGATGGGTTCGACCTTGCTGCCTTCGCGCAGGCGGTCCCCGCCGTCGGCCACCACCGACTCGCCTGGGGCGACCCCGCTTTCCACCGAGGTGTCCTCGCCCAGCGTCGGCCCGAGGACCACCGGTCGCGCGCTCACGGTCTTGTCCGCTTTAACCACATAAACGAGCGCGCCCTGGCTGGTTCGCTGGATGGCGCTCGACGGGACCAGCGTCGCCGCACTGCGCAGTTCCATGAGCAGGCGGGCGTTGACGAACTGGTTGGCGAAGAGCGCGCCGTCGGCGTTGTCGAACTGGGCTTTGAGCTTCACGGTGCCGGTGGTGCTGTCGATCTGGTTGTCCAGGGTAAGCAGTGCGCCCGTGGCCAGCTTGGTGCGCCCCTCCCGGTCGTATGCCTCCACCGCGGGCTTGTCGTCGCCACGGCGCAACAGGGCCTGGACCCGTGGCAGGCTGTCCTCGGGGATGCTGAAGACCACCGCCACGGGCTGGATCTGGGTGATGACCACGAGGCCGCCCGCATCATTGGCGTGCACGATGTTTCCCCGATCCACTAGGCGCAGCCCCAGGCGCCCGCTAATGGGGGCCGTGATGCGTGCGTAGGTGAGTTGTAGCCGGGCGCTATCGATCTGGGACTGGTCCACCTTGAGCGTGGCCTCGTACTGGGCCGCCAGCGCCTGCTGTGTATCGAGTTGCTGGCCTGCGATGGAGTCTTGCGCCAGGAGCGTCCGATAGCGCTCCAGGTCCAGCCTGGCGTTTTTGAGCAGCGCTTGATCGCGGGCGTACTGGCCCTGAGCCTGATCGAGCAGGACCCGGTACGGCCGCGGGTCGATCTCGGCGAGCAGATCCCCTGCCTTCACCAACTGTCCTTCGGTGAAGGCAACCCGGATCAATTCGCCGTCAACGCGGCTTTTAACCAAAGCGGTCTGCAGTGGCACCACCGTGCCCAGTCCGTGGAGGTAGACGGGCAGGTCCGCCTTGCGCACGGGAAGAGCGACGACCGGGACAGGCCGCGGCGCGGCCTTGTTCGGCGGGGTATCGGGCGGCGGACGTTTCCACAGCAGGCCGAACGCCACGCCAGCGCCGACTAACAGCAGGCCGAGCACCAACGGCCACCGGCGTTTGCGCGCGGCATGACGCATCGGTAGTGTCAGCGGCGGCGGAGGGAGTGTGTCCGGAGGCGTCGTGGAGTCGTCCAAAGGGCAGTTCCCTACATGACGGCAAGCACCCTGCGTCTCGCGGCGGCGCGCCAGGGGCCGGCTTTAGGTTTTAAGGAGATAGCTCGCATGCGATCCGGGCGGCCAGCCCCGGCCGACATCCGGGTGCTCAAGAGCCTTGTCGCGCGCGCAAGGCCGCCGGAGTCTCCATTCTAGACTTTTGGGCGACTGCGTAGGTGCGGTGCTCGAGTGCGGGGGAGTCACATCTGTTGGGAATTGTTGCTGGCGCGGCGGGTCGTGGTTACACTAAAGCGGTGGTGCAAATGCACAAGCGTGGTGCATGGTCGGCGTCGTCGCGTCTCGGTCATCGCAGCGAGAGTGTTGGGAGGTGCTTGTTTTCTAATCCGAAAAAAGTCACTGCGCACTCAGTCTCTGGGCGGCATGGGTCTTGCAAAAGCGTCTCCCACCTATTCGCTAGGGGAGTAAGCCGTGACTGCGGTAGCGTTCCTGTTCGATGTGCTGGCCTACAGCGCGGTTTTCGTGCTCGTGGGCCTTGGTCTGGGAATCATCGCCAGCATGATGGGCATCTTTAACTTCGCCCACGGTGAGTTCGTCCTGCTCGGCGCCTACACGGTTTACCTCTTTGAGCAGCATGGCCTGCCCGTGTGGTGCGGAATGCTGGCCGCACCGCTCGTCGTTGCCCTGGTCGGGCTGCTGCTCGAGCGCATCGCCATACGCCGCTTCTACGCCACGCCGGTGGTGGCCATGCTGGGCACCTATGCCATCGGCCTGTCGTTGCGCGAAGGGGTGCGCACCTTGCTGGCCGGCCAGTTCTACAACGTCACGGCGCCCCTGGTGGGCTCCTTCGCCCTGGGCGAACTCTCCGTGTCGCGCTGGCGCACTGCCGTCATCCTCATCACGCTCCTGGTGATGCTGGGGTGTTATGCGCTACTCACCCAGACGCGGATGGGTTTGCAGGTGCGAGCGGCGTTGGAGAACCCGGCGCTCGCGCGCGCCTCGGGAATTTCCACCGCACGGGTCTACGCGGCCACCTTCGCCTTCGGGGCAGGGCTCGCGGGCTTGGCTGGCGGGCTCATGGTGCCGATCTATTCGCTCAGCGCCGACATGGGCGTGCCGTTTCTCATCAAATCCTTCCTTGCCGTGATGCTGGGCGGGATGGGCAGCTTCGATGGGGCCGTCGCCGGTTCCGCCCTGGTGGGTGGGTCCAGTGCGGCATTGCCCTGGTTCATCAAGCCGGTGGTGGCCGACGTGCTGGTGTTTTTAATCGCCATTGCTATTGTAAAACTGCGGCCTGATGGCCTGTTGTCCCACTGGAGGAGATGAATCAATGGCTGAGCGCAACGGTAGTGATCCGCAATCCCTCGCTCGAAGGATGTTCCTCGAGCGCGCTGGTCTCCTGGGCGGAACGGTCGCGGTGGGCGGGGGTAGTTACCTGCTCAATCCCAAGGGGGCCTGGGCGGCGGATCCCATCAGGGTCGGAATCGCCACGGACCTGACCGGACCCATCAGCTGGGGCGGTGTGCCTAACGCCAACGTCGCGAGGATGGTGATTGAGGACATCAATGCTGCTGGCGGCCTCCTCGGTCGTCCACTGCAGATGATCCTGGAGGACACGGCCACCAACGAGGCATTCGCCGTGACCAAAGTGCGCAAGCTCGTGCAGAAGGACAAGGTGGACGTGGTGTTCGGCGGCATCACCAGTTCAATGCGCAATGCCATCAAGGACACGATCGTCAACCGCGGCAAGACGCTCTACATCTACCCGCAGCTCTATGAAGGCAGGGAGTGCACGCCTTACCTCTTTTGCACCGGCCCGACCCCGGCACAGCAGTGCGACACGTTCATCCCCTGGCTCATCAAGAACGGCGGCAAGAAGTTCTACCTGCCTTCGGCCGACTATGTCTGGCCGCACGTGCTCAACGAATATGCGCGTAAGACCATCGAGAAACACGGCGGTGAGGTCGTAGGCGAGGAGTACTTCCCGGTGGACCACAACGAATACAGCGCCACGGTGAACAAGATCATGTCCAGCGGCGTCAACGTGGTCTTCAATACCACGATCTCGCCTGGCGTCGCGGCTTTATTCAAACAACTCTCAGACGCGGGGTTCAGCAAGAAGGGGGGCCGGCTGGCTTGCGTATACTACGACGAGAACGCGCTCAACATTACCTCGGCCAATGAGGTCGAAGGCCTTGCGAGCTGCCTGGACTACTTCAAGGCCGTAAATGACCCCTACGGCGCAAAGCTGCAGGAGAAGTACACCAAGCTCTACGGCACTAAAAATTCCTTCACCGCCGGCAGCGGGTCCACGGGCATGTACCGGGGGATTCGCCTGTGGGCGGAGTCCGTGAAGGAGGCGCGGAGCGTCAAGCGCGAGGAAGTGGCGGCGGCACTCGATCACGCGAAGCTCCTCGACGGTCCCGGAGGACCCTGCGAGATGGTGCCCGGTACGCGCCACGTGAAGATGAACATGTATACGGCGGTGGCCAAGGGCGGCAAGTACGAGATCGTCGAGAAGAGCAACGGCGCGGTGCTGCCCGGCGAATGCCTGAAGAGCTGATTTCGGGCCCGGCAAGGCTCGCCCCTCCTGCCCGGGTAGCGGCGCGCGCGCGCGCCCTCCTACCCGGGATCGAATTGGGACTGCTGGCCCTAGCCCTCGTTCTCCCGCCGTTCCTGGAAGACTTCTGGGTGCTCTTTGCCACCCGGGTCGCCATATTGAGCCTGCTGGCCTTGAGCTTCGATCTGGTCTGGGGCTACGCCGGGATCATGAGCTTCGGCCAGGCGCTCTTCTCCGGCATGGCCGGCTACTGCACGGCCCTGCTGGCCACGCAACTCGGCGTCACCTCCGTGTTCGTGCTGCTGGGCACGGGTGCGCTCGTGGGCTTGTTCGTGGCGCTCGCCGTGGCGGCGCTGGTGATCCTGGGTAAGCGGGCACCCTCGTTGGTTTTTGTGTCACTGGGCACGCTGACCGGTTCCTACGTGGTGGAGCGTTTGGCGCGAGGGTGGTCCTTCGTGGGGGGGCAGAACGGCATTCCCTCGCTGCCGCGTCTAACCCTAGGCCGCTTCGAAATCGCCGAGGGCCCGATGTTCTATTACCTGGCGCTTTTCGTGCTGGTTCTGGTGTACGTGGGGCTTCGGTTCTTCACCCGCTCGCAACTGGGGCTCGTGCTGGCGGGAATGCGTCAGCAGGAGGGGCGGATCGCTTTTTTCGGCTACCGCCTGCAACACCTCAAGGGCGTCACCTTCTGTCTGGCCGGACTCATCGCCGGAATCTCCGGTTGCCTTTATGCCTTCCACGAGGGCTATGTGGGGCCGGGCCAACTGGGCCCCGTGCAGTCGACCCAGGTGGTGCTCTACGTGCTTTTCGGCGGTGTGGGCACGTTGGTGGGGGCGGTGCTCGGTGTGAGCCTCGTGGATCTCTTCAGCTATTTTCTCTCCCAGCGCTTCGAGACCGCCTGGCCCATCGTGCTGGGCGTGCTGTTGCTGCTAATTGTGATGTACCGTCCCTCGGGCCTCATCGGGCTGCTCGTCTCGGACCGCGAACGCATCGGATCCTTCGGTCGGGGGGGCAAGACGGGGGAGAAGCCTCGGTGAGCCTCCTGGAGGTGCGCGGCTTAGGCAAATCCTACGGGGCCCTGCGGGCACTCGACGCAGCCGACCTGGATGTAGCAGCGGGTGAGTTCCATGGGTTGATCGGTCCCAATGGGTCGGGTAAGAGCACCTTGCTCAAGTGCATCGCGGGCGCGGAAATGCCCACCGAGGGCAGCATCCGGCTCGGCACCGCGGATGTCACGCGCCTGCCGCCCCCGGAACGTGCGCGCGCGGGTCTCAGCTTGAAGTTCCAAATCACCAGCGTGCTGCCGCAACTATGCGTCTACGACAACGTGCTGCTCGCCTTGCAGGCCGGCGACAGCCTCTTCGACCTGCTGCTGTCGCGTTCGCGCCGTCGTCTCGACGAACAGGTGAAAGCGCTGCTTTCGCGCTTTCGTTTGGATGGCCGCGCCCAGGACCTTGCCGGCCACCTGTCCCACGGTGAGCAACAGTGGCTTGAGATTGCCATGGCGCTTGCCTGCAGGCCGACGTTGTTGCTGCTCGATGAGCCCACGGCGGGAATGAGCCCGCAGGAACGCCGGGCTACGGGTGAATTGCTCGAACCGCTCCGTGGTGAGTGCGCACTGCTCATCGTGGAGCACGACCTCGGCTTCATCGGCGAGATCTGCGATTCACTCACTGTGCTCGATCAGGGCCAGGTCGTCGCCACGGGGCCGCTGGCCGAAGTGCAGGCGAGCGAGCGCGTCGCGCAAGCCTATCTCAACCATGGCTGAAGGCCTCCTGCTTCGGGCCGAAGGCCTCAGCACCTTCTACGGAACCAGCCAAGCGCTCTTCGACGTGGGCCTGCGCGTGCCCTCGCGTGGGGGGGTGGCGATCCTGGGGCGCAACGGCGCGGGCAAGACCACCTTGCTCAAGACCCTCGCCGGCGATCTCCGGCCCGCGCGCGGACAGGTGCATTTCGACGGTGAGGACGTTACCCGACTGCGCACCGAACTTCGCGTACGCCGCGGTATCAGCCACGTGCCCCAGGAGCACGGCGTCTTCGCCGGGATGACCGTCAGGGAGAATCTAGCTGTGGGTGCCATGGCCGATACCCAGGGCAGGCACCGCATCGACGAGATGCTGACGCTGTTCCCGCGGCTTGGGCAGCGCCTCGCGCAGAAGGCGGGAACGCTCTCCGGGGGCGAGCGCAAGATGCTGGCCATCAGCCGCGCCCTTCTCGCGGGGCCGGACTTGCTGATGCTCGACGAGCCCACCGAAGGCGTCTGGCACGGCGTAGTCGATGAAATCGGTGAGCGCTTGGTGCAACTCAGCGCCACTATCGCTGTGTTGATCGTCGAGCAACACGTGAAACTGGCCCTGCGCGTGTCCAGTTATTGCTACGTCATGGACCGCGGGCGCGTGGCGCTGGAGGGCGCCTCGGCGGCGGTGCGTGATGACCCGCAACTGCAGCGGCTCCTGGCGCCGTGAAACCCAGGGGGACGTCTTGCCGCCCCTGTGCCGCCAACCACAAACTTGCCTCCGTGGATTGCCTCCGCGCGTGAGGAACCCGTCACCCCCAGCCCAAGCACCCTAGGAGATGAACATGGCCGTATCCCCCCTGACTCCCGCACAACTCCTGCAGGCCGCCACGGAAGTGGGTCTGTCGCTCACCGACGCGGATGTGAGCTCCTACCTGGGGCTCATCGCGCCCTACGTGGCGGCATACAACCTGGTGGACGCCATGCCGGACAACCTGCCTGCGGTGCGCTATCCGCGCACCCCAGGCTACTTCCCGACGACGGAGGAAAATCCGCGCAATGCCTGGTACGTGAAAACCTCCATCAAGGGCGCCGCGAGCGGTCCGTTGGCCGGTAAAAAAGTAGCGATGAAGGACAACATCATGGTGGCCGGTGTGCCCATGATGAACGGTAACTCCATCCTCGAGGGATATCTGCCGGACGTCGATGCCACCGTCGTGCAACGCGTGCTCGATGCGGGTGGTGAGATCGTGGGCAAGACGCATTGCGAGTCCTATTGCATTTCCGGGGGAAGCCACACGGGGGCGAAGGGTGCGGTGCATAACCCCCATAAGATGGGATTCTCCGCCGGCGGTTCCTCCTCCGGCAGCGCCGTGGTGGTCTCCCTCGGCGAGGCGGACATGGCGCTAGGCGGGGATCAGGGGGGTTCCATCCGGATGCCGGCGTCCTGGTGCGGGATCTATGGCATGAAGGCAACGCACGGACTGGTGCCCTACACCGGGATCATGCCCATCGAAATCTTCGTCGACCATACGGGGCCGATGACTCGCACGGTGAGCGACAACGCCCTGCTGCTCGAAGTGCTGGCGGGCGCCGACGGCTACGATCCGCGCCAATATGCACCGCGGGTCGCGCCCTACACCCAACTCCTCGACGGTGGGGTAAAGGGGATGAAGATCGCCGTCCTGAAGGAGGGCTTCGGGCGGCCGGAGTCCGAAGCCGCCTCGGACGCCAAGGTACGCGCTGGCGTCGAACGGTTGCGCAGCCTAGGAGCGGAGGTCACCGAAGTATCCATCCCGTTACACCTCCTCGGCCCCGTGCTCTGGACTCCCATCGGGGTGGAGGGGCTCACCCAGACCATGATGTTCGGCGACGGCTATGGACTAAGCCGCCCCGATCTCTATGTGACGAGCTTGATGGACAAACTGCACGGCTGGACGGCCCGGGCGGACGAACTCTCCGAGACCACGAAGATTCTGACCGTGCTCGGCGTGCACATCAAGAAGTATCACGGGAGCAAGTACTACGGCAAGGCGATGAACCTCACGCGCCTGCTCACCGCTGCCTACGACCGGGTGCTCGCGGAATATGACCTGCTGGTGCTGCCCACCGTGCCGATGAAGGCTACGCCGCTACCGGCGCCCGGGGCCAGCCGCGAGGAGTACGTGCAGCGCGCGCTCGAGACGATCGGCAATACCTGTCCCTTCGACATCAGTCACCACCCGGCTATGACCCTACCCTGTGGTATGGTCGATGGTTTGCCCATCGGCCTCATGCTGGTGGGTAAGCACTTTGACGAGGGCACCATCTACCGCGCGGCCTACGCCTTCGAGCAGGGGGGCGACTGGAAGACCTTGTAGGACGGGCCGGCGCGGCGTCCACGGGGGGGCCGCGGTGTTTGCGCAGCGGCGTTTTTCTCGCCTTTGCCTTCACGCCCATGGTTCTGTCCGCGCTGGCATCGCGCTCGGCCCGCTTTGGAGGCCTAGGGGCTTCTGCCGGAGGGGCGGGCAGGCGACCCGAAGCTCGCCGAGCGTCGGCTGCTTCGCGGCGCGCGCGCGGGGTCGCTAGTTCGATCTCGACCGGTGCCCGGTTTTCGGGCACGCCGTCCTAGCTGCGCTAGGGATGGTCACGCGACGCGTCGAAACGTTCCCGCATGCGCCGGACGCGTATCCAAGGCGCGCGCCGATCAAGGCCGTGAAGGCCTTGCCATCCTTCTGGATCAGGACGCTGTCGCTGCGGTATTGCAGGGCGTCGAGCATCTCGTCCGGGTTTTGGCGGAAGGCGACGGCGCTGGCTGCAGTGATTACCGCAGGCCCCCAGGACCGTCATGGACACTAGGGTTTAACCTATCAGGAGTTCGGCGCGCTGTCCTCTGCCTGGGCCGTTCCGGACGCCCAAGCCAAGTGAGCGCTCTCAAAGCTTGTCGAGCGCCCCAAGCGACCGCACCGATAGCCAGTCGAGACGCCGTAGACGAAGCCTTCAACTGTCTTATGCGTGCAAGCCTGGCCGGCTTCAACCCGGGAATTTCCATGCGATGGTGAGCGTCACCGCCGGGTCTACGATCGGCCATGCGCAGATCGTCCTTTGAACGAGGACTCGGTCAAGAAGTACGGGAGCGCCGTCCTCAATTCGCAGCGGTTTAGCGTTCGCCGCACGGCCGTGCGCCGCCGGGCGGGGCGGATTTTTTTGACTTGAGGCGGGTCATACCGCATCACCCTTCTGGGCCGCACGCTGCGGGATGAGGGCGATGCAGGCGACGATGGCAACCAACAAGACGAGGGAGGCTACCCACCTGCTGAAATTCTGGCCGCCATCGGCGAGGGGTTTGTCGAGGAGGTCGCCCAGCGTCGCGCCGAGCGGTCGCGTGAGAATGAACGCGGCCCAGAACAGGATCGTGCGCGAGACCTTCGTCCAGAGATACAGCGGGGCAACGATCGCCAGACCCGCGCCGAAGACCAGGGCGCCGTACTCGTAGCCAAACCCAAGCCCCCCTTGATCGGGAGCGGCCAGCCAGTCGCCCAGTGCTGTCCCGAGGGTCTGAGAAAACAAGATCGTGCACCAGTAGAACCATTCCGCTCGGGGCGTGTTGATGCTCGCCACCGATACCGTTCCCTCGGACCATCGCCACATCACCAGGCTTGCCCCCAGCAGGGAAGCCACGATCGCTACACCGCCGGGATAGCCGATGCTGAGCGAACGGTCCGCGAAGTCGGCCAGCGTGGTGCCCAGTGTCGTCGTTGCGACAATCGTTGCCCAGAAGAGCTGCGGGCGGAAGCGCGATGACTTGACCTGCGTCCAGACCAGCGCCACGAAGACCGTCGCGAAGATGGCGCTGCCGATGAGGTAGCCCAAGTTGAGGGACATCGAAACCCAATCGCCACCCGTCTCTCCCAGCGTCGTGGCGAGCACTTTTATCAACCAGAAGCCGACGGTGACGGCGGCCACTTTGCTCGGTTCGGAGAGGGCAGAAGCGGGGGGAATGTTGGTCATCGGTTTACCACCTGGGAAATAGTTTAGTGACTCGCCCCATCGCGTAGGTCTTCAACAAGAAGCCAGAATACATAAACATGGCCGACCTTTCAGGGCATCGCGCGGCGCCGTTTGAAACGCGCTTTCCCTGTGTCCCATTTCTTTTCCCGGGCTGAGGCCAGGTAGGCCCGAGGCGGCCGGCGGGCTGATGTCGAGCCTACAGATCGGGCTGCCACCGGGAGCGCGATACCCACTCTCGGATGGGTCGAGCACGATGGATGGTGCCGCCCCTGCGACCCGACCGTCTGTGCGGTGACGAACAAGTCCTTGAGCATCGTCTGCCGGTGTCGACTGAATGGCGTCAATGGGCGGGTTGCCCGTGGCGTTACTTACGAGCAACCGGGCGCGCACATCAAGAAACGTCGCGGGAGCAAGGACAACGGCAGGACATCGAGTGACGCTCCCGCTCAATCGCCGCCAAGGAACTGTGCTTAGGCCGGGGGGAGCGTGCGGCACCGGGGTTTTCCTGGGGCGTTAGCCGGCATCGCACGACCGGAAACCTGCCCCGGCGCTGCTATCATGTTACTGGCGCCGTCTGCATCCCCCGTCGGAGTTGGTCGCGCCGATCCTGTCATCGACGCGAGGTCCGACCCGTGCTCTTTCCGTCCTACGGTATCTCCGGCATGGCTGTGGCTCCACACAGCCTGGCCTCTCAAAGCGCGCTCGCCGTTCTGCGCGAAGGCGGTAACGCGCTCGAAGCCATGGTGGCCGCTGCCGCCTGCATCGCCGTGGTCTATCCGCACATGAACGCCCTGGGCGGTGACGGATTCTGGCTGGTGGTTCCTCCGGCGGGGGAACCCCTGGGTATCGAGGCCTGCGGGCCGGCCGGTTCGCTGGCGAACCCGGAGTTCTACCGCGCTCGCGGGCACGCCGCCATTCCGCAGCGCGGGCCGCTCGCCGCGAATACGGTCGCCGGCACCGTGGGTGGCTGGGAAGAGGCGCTGACGCTAGCAGCAGAACGGGGCGGGCGCCTGCCGCTGCAGCGAATACTCGCGGATGCCACGCGCTACGCGCGCGAAGGCGTACCTGTGACGCTTAGCCAGCACCAGGCTACCCGCGACAAGCGTGCTGAACTCGAAGCCCAGCCCGGCTTCGCCCACAGTTACCTGCCCGGTGGCAAGCCGCCGGAGCCCGGGTCGCGTTTTCAGCAGCCTGAACTGGCCGCCACTCTGGAGGAGTTGGCGCGCGAGGGGTTGGGCAGCTTCTACCGGGGGCCACTGGCCGCGCGGCTGGGCGCGGCGCTCGAGGCGGCCGGCTCGCCGGTGACCCGGGAGGACTTGGCCGCTTTTCGCGCCCGCCGCGTGGAAGCGCTGGCTCTGCCCCACAGCCGTGGCACGGTCTACAACTTCCCCCCGCCCACCCAGGGGGTGGCGTCGCTACTCATCCTGGGCATCCTGGACCGCTTGGACCTGCCCCGTGAGCAGGACGCTGCGGTGGATTTCGTGCACCTGTCAGTGGAGGCCACAAAGCGGGCCTTCCTGTTGCGTAACCGCCACGTGACCGACCCCGAGTTCATGAGCTTGGACGCCCGCAGCCTGCTCGATCCGGCCTTGCTGGCGGCGGAGGCCGCAGCAGTGGACCGGTCGCGGGCAGCCGCCTGGGGACGGCCCGGTGCCGCCGGTGACACCATTTGGATGGGTGTGGTGGACGGCAGCGGACTCGCCGTGTCCTTCATCCAAAGCATCTACCACGAGTTTGGCAGTGGGGTTGTGCTGGGGGACACCGGGGTACTCTGGCAGAACCGCGGTTCCTCTTTCAGCCTCGAGCAGGGCCACCTGCTTGAACTGCGCCCCGGCAAGAAGCCCTTCCATACCCTAAATCCTGCAGCCGCCCGCCTCTCGGACGGCCGCACCATGGTCTACGGCACCATGGGTGGTGATGGGCAGCCCCAGACCCAGGCTGCGGTGTTCAACCGCTACGTGCATTGTGGCCTGGGGCTACAGGCCGCGGTGACGGCGCCGCGTTGGCTCCTGGGGCGCACCTGGGGAAAGGCCTCCGACAGCCTTAAGGTCGAGTCCCGCATGGATACCTCGGTGATCGAGGCGTTGCGTCGCCGGGGGCACGCGGTAGACCTGCTCGATGCCTTCGACGAATCCGCAGGGCATGCCGGTGCGGTGGTGCGTTATCCGGGCGGAGTCCTGGAGGGGGCCGCCGATCCTCGTTCCAACGGACTTGCCGCCGGCTTCTGAGCAGGCCGCTTCCCAGCGCGCCGCCCCGGTGCCTCGAGTACGGGCGCCGACGGCGGGCTAAGCGCATCATCCCTGGGGGTTGGCCCCGGCGCTGGCTTAGGGGGCGGGCATGGACCCCTTCAGGCAGGCTCGCTATCATGTTGGGCTTGGCCCCCAAGGGGCATACCACACAACCCTGAGTCTCCGAGGGCAGGCGAAGTCCTGGTCCGGGGCAATGAGGAGGGCAGTCATGCATGATCTGGTGATCCGTCGCGGCGTCGTCGTTGATGGCAGTGGGGCACCGCGCAAGGTGGCGGACGTGGCCGTGGACGGGGCGCTCATCACCGCCGTGGGCGAAGGGCTGGGCCCGGGACGACGGGAAGTCGATGCGGACGGATTGTTGGTGACCCCGGGCTTTGTCGACGTGCACACGCACTACGACGGACAAGCCACCTGGGATCCATTCCTCACCCCGTCGAGCTGGCACGGCGTCACGACTGTCGTCTTTGGCAACTGTGGTGTGGGTTTCGCGCCGGTTCGCCCGGGTTCGGCGCCGCAGTTGATTAACCTCATGGAGGGCGTGGAGGACATCCCAGGGACTGTCCTCGCCGAGGGCGTCAAGTTCAATTGGGAGTCCTTCCCTGATTATCTGGACGCGCTCGACGCCTGCGATTGCGTCGCGGATTTCGGCGCCCAGGTGCCCCACGCCGCGCTGCGCTTCTACGTCATGGGCGAGCGCGGCGCGGACCATCAGGAGAAGCCCACCGCCGAGGAGATCGAGCGCATGGGCGCGGCGCTGGAAGAGTCCTTGAGGGCGGGCGCTTTGGGTTTCACCACCTCGCGCACGGTCAAGCACCGGGATCGTGACGGACGCCCCGTCCCGAGCCTCTCCGCCGGCGAGCCCGAACTCCTGGGGCTTGCCCAGGCCATGAAGCGGGCGGGGCGGGGCGTGCTGGAGGTCAATTCGGATTTCGGGCCGGGGGATTTTGAGGTGCTGGCCGCGGCGGCCCGAGTGGCCGAACGACCCTTGTCCTGCTTGTTGTTGCAGGTGAACAACGCTCCCGAGCTTTGGCGTGAAACGCTTGCCGGCATCCACGCGGCGCGGGCCGCTGGGCAGGACGTCAACGGGCAGGTGGGCTGCCGTGCCATTGGCCACCTCATGGGGATAGATACCAGCCTGAATCCCTTCACCCATCACCCTGCCTGGCAGGCGCTTGCCGCGCTGCCTGCCGCCCAGCGGGTGGCACGCCTGCGCGCGGACGGCGAGTTGCGCCGCTCGCTCGTGGAGGAGCGCGACGACCACCCGCACACCCGATGGGTGAGGGAAATTCTCGACAAGCTCTACGTGCTCGACGAGCCCCTCGACTACGAACCGGATGTCTCGCTCAGCTTGGCCGCCCGGGCGCGCGCCACGGGTGGCAATCCCTGGGCCCTGGCCCTGGAGGCCATGCTGGACCACGACGGCCACGGCCTGCTCATGCATCCTTTCGAGAATTACTGGGAGGGGGATCTGGAGGTGGTGCGTGAGATGTTGCTCGACGATGCCACGATCATGGGGCTAGGCGATGGGGGGGCGCACGTAGGCGCCATCTGCGACGCGAGTTCGCCCACTTTTTTACTGACCCACTGGGGGCGCGATCGCCGTCGCGGCCCGCTAATCGAACTGGAGCGCTTGGTGCGCAAGCAGACCTGGGACAGCGCGCTGGGCTATGGGTTACGCGATCGCGGCCTGCTACGGGCAGGGATGCGCGCGGACATCAATGTGCTCGACTTCCAGCGGTTGCGGCTGAGGAAGCCGAAGGTCGTGCACGACCTGCCGGCCGGTGGGCGGCGCCTGATTCAACGTGCCGAAGGTTACCGTTACACCTTCGTTGCGGGCTGCGAGACGCTGCGCGACGACGAGCACACCGGGGCGTTGCCCGGCAGGCTCATCCGGCAGGCTGGCTAGAGCCCCTCATCCGCAGCCAGTTCGCGCAGCAGACGCTCGCGCTCGCGCGGGTCCGCCACGTGCTGGGCAAGCAATTGGTGGAAATGCCTGGGGGTGTTGGCCTCGGCGGCGGCCCTCTTGACCACCACGCGAGCGATGGGGCCCAGGTGCGGGGCCAGGCGGCGCGCCGCGTTCTCCACGGAGCGACTGGTCAGCGCCGGGAAGCTCGTCTGGGTGCGGGTCGCGAGGGCGGCCCGCGCCACCGTGAGGGCTTCCGCGATCGGTGCGGGGGCCGGCACGCTCACGCCGGTTAACCGGGCTCGCCCGGCGAGGAATTCCGCGCGTTCGGCGGCGCTGCTGAGCCCCTCGGCGAGCGCCTCATAGAGACGGTCCAGTCGGTCCGTGGTGCGCGCCGCGCGCCGCACGAGCACCTTGGCCACGGGACCCAGATGGCGCGTGAGCTGTTGTTCCACCTGCTTGAGCACGGCCTCGTCCCAAGCCAGGGGCGGCAGGGTCGTGAGCAGGCTCACCGAGTCCCCGCGCGAGCCCGCCCCGTCGGGGCTTGCGGCGAGCGGTGAGCCATCAGCGATGACGGCGCTACGCGAGACCAGCGGCGCCACAGGTTTACCAAACTGCGTGACGATGGCCTGGCTGAACTCCAGGGCACTGGCGTAGCGTCCCTCCGGGCGCTTGGCTAGCGCCCGATCCAGTACCGCGTCCCAGGGCTCCAGGCCGCGCCCGGGCGCCTGCACCGAGAGCGCCCGGTGCGCTTCGAAGCAGATTTTGTAGGCAACGATTTCCGTGCCTCCGCTGAAGGGCTTTTCTCCGGCCAGCAGTTCATAGAACAGCACCCCGGCCGAGAAAACGTCGGCGCGCCCGTCGAGCGTTCCCCCTGCGTATTGTTCCGGCGCCATGTAGGCGGGCGTACCGAGCACCGAGCCCGCTTGAGTGAGCGTGGAGGTGCTCAGTCGTGCAATGCCAAAGTCGGCCACCTTGAGTTTGCCCGTTGAGGTGACGATGAGGTTGGCAGGTTTGATGTCCCGGTGCACCACGCCGCACTCGTGGGCATAGGCCAGGGCTTCGAGCAACTGAACCATCAAGCTCAGCACGTCGGCCTCATCGAGTCGTGCTCCACGCAGGAAGTACTCGCGCAGACTCGCTCCCTGCACGTACTCCATGGCGATGAAGGCGAGGTCGCGATCCTCGCCGAACTCGTACACGCCGACGATGCCTGGATGGGTCAATCGCCCCGCCGCACGCGCCTCGTTGCGCAGCCGCGCCAGAAGGCCAGCGCCGTCTGCGTCCTGTGCCAGGTCCTTACGCAGCGTCTTGAGTGCGACCGGGCGCTGGATGTCGGGGTCGAACGCGCGGTAGACCACGCCCATGGCGCCGCGCCCGAGTTCTTCCACCAGGGGGTATTTGCCGATGCGCTCAGGCAGGCTCATGGGCTAAGTCCGGGCATCCTGGCGGTGCTCAGCTCTCCAGCATCTTCAGCGCCTGAGTGAGACTCTTGCGCATGCGGGCGAGGGAGTCCGAGAGCACGCCGATCTCGTCCTTGCTGTGCACATTGAACTCCGCTGCCTCCAGGTCGCCCAGGCTTACCTGGTCGGCAATTCGCGACAGGTGGGTGATGGGCCGGATGACGATGAATAGCAGCATCAGGTTCAGCACCACGAAAATGAACACGAACACGCCCGTGAGGGACAGCATGAAGACGCGGAAGGTGGCGTTGGCGCGCGCAATGGGCACCGCGGTGGGCACGGAGACGATCTGCGCACCCACCACCTCGTTCAATTTCCAGCCAAATCCGTTGGCGTTGCCGTAACGCTCCACCATAGTCCGGGGGGCCGCATCGACGGTGCTGTGGCAGGCCAGGCAGGGGGCGTTCTTGATCTGGATGGGCCGCGCCAAGTAGAGCGACCGGCCGTTAGGCGTGTCGCGCTCGCCCAGCATTTCCACGCGCGTGGGCTCCTGACGGAACTGGTTCACGATATCGGCCTCCCAGTCCGCAGCGCGGTCGCGCGGGTTGGTCGGATTGAGCGTCGCTTCCTTGTAGCTATATTCGGGGTACTTTCCGCGCAGGTCGTTGAAGTACTCGGTGGCTGCGTAGGCGGGAACCGACTGAGGCAGGAAAGTGTAGATCATCTGCGTTTCGAGCAGGGGTTTGATCTGCGTGCTCGTGTAGGCACGGGTAACGAGGGCGGCCTCCATGGTGATTCGAGCGCTCTGCACGATCTCGTCGCGGGCGTTGTCTTGCAGCAGGGCATTGGACAGCACGCCCGCTATGCCCAGGCCGATGAGGAAGACTAGAACAAAAACCACGTTGAACTTGAGCACCAGTTTCATGGCGATTCCTTTGGATTGCGCTTGCTGGCACCGCGCGAGCGCAGCGCTGCCGCCCATTCCGGGTGGTGCTGCAGGTTTTGCGCTACCGAGGCGCGGAAGTCCGGGTCGGCCAGGCGCGCCTGCCACAACCCTGGCAGGAGGCCGCGCAGCGCGGGTGGCCCCTTCAGCCAGTCCTCCACCTGGGCGTAGACCAAGCCTCCCAGTGCGCGCGCCGGGGGGGCAGTGCCGGTGAACCGCGACAGGCGGGCCTGGAGCGTGTCACGGAAGTTTCGCGGTAAGTCTGCCATAAACTGGGTCGTTGGCCTGACCGACACGGCACCGGGGATTCCCGGCGCGATCTGGTAGAACTCCCCCGGGTGCAGCGGCAGGGCAGGGGCCTGCGCGCCCGAGCTCTCCTCCACCAGGGCGTCGCCGCGCTCCTGGAAGAGGGCGCTCACGCCACTGGCGGCCCGCACGACGGTGGTGGCAGCCGGGGCGCGCAGACGTACCTGGGCCGTGGCTATCCGGAAGGAACTGGGCGCGTCGCCAGCGCGGTTGGCCAGCTTGAGGAAGCCCGCGAGAAGGAAGCCGTCGGCCGCGCTCGCGCCGGTCGTCGCGGGCAGCAGCAGCAGGCGCGAGCGCGGTCCCAGGCCGAGAATGGCGCCATCACGGACTTCCAGTTGACACAGGCCCTGCGCCCCGACCTCCAGGGCATCCCCGACTAAGACCTCGATTCCCTCCGCAGCGGCCAGACGGTTGCCCGCGCGCAGTACGCTGACTTAGCCTTGCAGGAGGGTGAGCGTACCCACCGTTTCCACCGCGGCGGCGGGTAGGCAAAGCAGAAGCCACAGCAGGGGTGCGAAAAGAACGGCAAGGGGCAAGGGAGGATCCGCCGTAGGTGAGGACGGATGCATACTAGGGCCGGACCTGCGGGGCGTCAATGCGCGGGAGCGCTCCGGCGGGCGGCCCGGCCGGCGGCTGGTTCGGCGCCGGGACCTCCGGTCTCTTGGGCTTCCAGCGCATTATCGCGCGGCCTGTTTTGTTGCGGCCTTGAGTGTCTGGTCGGGTTGCCGCCTGGGAACTATTTGAACCATTAAGCGGTGTCTGCCATCGGCCGGTCCACCCACGCCTGGGACACCAGTGGCTTGGCAACCCCGGCGTAATTTGTTGTGCAGACCGTCGTCGATCGGCTGTGGATTGATCAGGGCATCCACGAGGGCTTCGCTGTCCCGAACCGATGAATTAAAACGCGGTTGCTCTCCAATGGTGCAGCGACCCGCTTCCTGTACGATGGTCAGCACAAAATCCGCTACCGTCCGACTGCTGCAGAGCAGTCGCAGGTTCAACGGGGCGCAGCCGGTCAGTGGCTAGGCGCGTCTCCCGTCGCTCATCACGCGCACGACCGGGTGACGGAGCAGGGTTGATCATCCCCATTCCTGCCAGCGTAAGCGGATGGCGATTGGACGGACGCGTCACGATTGACCCGGCAGGCCGCCGGCTAAGCCGGCTTATGGCCGGACCTTCCAAGACGCAGAACCGGCCGTCTCGCCTTCGTGGCGGCCAACGGCGCCCACGACAGGGAGGGTGGGAAGCTGACTAGCCCCCCAACCGCGCGACCCGTTCTCCGCTTTTTTTTGCGGCGCGTGGTGTCGCGGACGCGGGCTTGTCTCGCCTCTCGAGGCCGCGGCCGACAGGTTCCCGCTGCGGTCCGGCCGTCCCCGGAATCGTCGCGTCGTCGTCGCCGCCCCCCCAGCGAGAACCCACGGCCCGACTCGCCGTTGAGGGTGTGCTCGGACAACCGCAGGACGCAACCCCTTTTTTGACCGGGAGGCGCTGGGTTGCTATTCTTTCTGGACGAAGCTGGGCGTCGTTTGGCCAGTCGTTGATGTTCTCGATCCTCGGCCGCTTACCAAGCAGGCCCCCAGGATAAGGGGCGCGCGGTTCGCCGGTTGCGCTGCGCGACGCGGGGCGCAGGGCCTGCGTCGGCAGGGGGGGCGTGGGGAGTTCGTGATAACTTCTGCGCGAGCGGCCCCTATCTGGCGCGCGTGGGCGCTTGCGGGCGGGGCTGCAGATTTTTGTTCAGAGGGCATCCTCCCGCTTTGCGCCAATCCCCCGCTAGACCCCGTCGGCCTAGCCCACCGCCGCCCCGAGGTGAAACCGTGCTCCCATCGCAGCAGACCTATGAGACCCTGTGCCGGGATTTCCGTTGGCCGGTGCCCGAATACTTCAACATGGGGGTGGAGGTCTGTGACCGCTGGGCAGCGGATCCCACCCGCATGGCCCTGATCTTCCAGGGTCCCACGGGCGCGGTCGAACACTACAGTTTCGCGCGCATGAAGGCGCTCTCCGGGCGCATGTCCCACCTGCTCCGCGCGCGTGGCGTGGCAGCTGGTGACCGGGTGGCCATCCTTCTGCCGCAGACGCCAGAGACCGCATTCACTCACTTGGCCACCTATCGGATGGGGGCCATCGCGGTGCCGCTCTTCGTGCTCTTTGGAGTCGATGCGCTGCAATTCCGGCTCCAGGACAGCGCGGCCCGGGTGTTGGTCACGGACGCCCGGGGGGCGGCCAAGGTAGCGCAGATCCGGGACACCCTCCCGGAACTACAGACCGTGCTGTGCATCGACGGGGACGCGGGCGGCAGCGAGAACCTGGGGGAGGCCCTGCGCGGCCTGCCGGAGCACTTCGAGGCAGTGCGCACGCGTGCGGACGATCCGGCGCTCATCATCTATACCTCCGGGACCACCGGCAAACCAAAAGGCGCGCTCCAGGCTCACCGCACCCTGCTGGGGCACATGCCGGGGGTGGAGATGTCGCACAACCTGCTGGGTCAGCCGGGGGATCTGCTCTGGACACCCGCTGACTGGGCGTGGATCGGCGGCCTGCTCGACGTGCTCATGCCCGCCTGGTACCTGGGCCTGCCCGTGCTCGCCCACCGCTTCGAAAAGTTCCACGAGGAAGCCGCCTTCGAACTCATGGCCCGGCACGCCGTGCGCAACGCCTTCCTGCCCCCCACCGCGCTGAAGATGATGCGCTCGGTGGAGGAGCCACGCCGACGCTGGCCGCTCAGGTTGCGCTCGGTGGCGAGCGGGGGCGAGCCGCTGGGAGCACAGATGCTGGCTTGGGGGCAGCAGGCCTTCGGATTGAACATCAACGAATTCTATGGGCAGACCGAATGCAACATGACGGTCTCCTCCTGTGCGGCGCTCTTCGAGCCGCGCGCGGGAAGCATGGGGCGTGCGGCAGTGGGACACCGCGTGGCGGTCATCGACGAACAGGGCGAGGTGGTGCCCGCGGGCGAGATGGGGCAGATTGCCGTGTGGCGGCCCGATCCGGTGATGTTCCTGGGCTATTGGAATCAGCCCGAGGCCACGGCGCAGAAGTACCTGGGCCCCTGGCTGGTCACCGGTGACAGCGGTAGCTGCGACGCCGATGGCTACCTGCGCTTCCTCGGACGCGACGACGACGTCATCACCAGCGCTGGCTACCGCATCGGCCCTGGTCCCATCGAGGATTGCCTCCTTCGGCATCCCGCCGTTCGCCTCGCGGCGGTGGTGGGTTGTCCGGACGAGCAGCGCACGGAGGCGGTGAAGGCCTATTTGGTGCTGCGCGAGGGTTTTGCGCCCAGCGATGCGCTGACCCGGGAGATCCAGGACCTGGTGCGCACCCGCTTAGCGGCGCACGAGTATCCCAGACAGGTGCGCTACGTCCCGGACTTGCCGCTCACCAGCACGGGCAAGATCATTCGTCGCGAGCTGCGTTCGCGCCGGGACTAAGCGCGCGCGCTTGGCGGCGGGCCTGCAGCGCCTGGAGTTCGCCGACGATGCCGCGCCGGAAGGCCAGCACGCAGAGGATGAAGATCGCCCCCAGGATGACCGTGACCCACGGCCCCACGCGATCGGACAGGTACTCCTGCAGGGTGATCACGATGCCCGCCCCCAGCGCAGGGCCGAAGAAAGTGCCCACCCCACCGAGCAGGGTCATCAGGATTACCTCGCCGGACATGGCTTGTTGCACATCCGTGAGCGTGGCAAAGCCCAGTACCAGGCATTTCAGGGAGCCAGCCAGGCCCGCGAGGGCTGCCGACAAGACGAACACCAGCAGTTTGTAACGCTCGACGTCGTAGCCTAGCGAGATGGCTCTGGGCTCATTCTCGCGGATCGCTTTGAGCACCTGCCCGAAGGGCGAGTGCACCACGCGGCGGATGAACAGAAAACTGCCCGCACAGCAGGCAAGGACGAAGTAGTAGAGGGCGATATCCCCGTTCAGCGTGAGCCCCAGCACCTCGCCGCGCGGGACGCCCTGCAGTCCGTTCTCGCCGCCAGTGAAGGGCGCCTGCACGCAGACGAAGTAGATCAGTTGTGCCAGTGCCATGGTGATCATGGCGAAGTAGATGCCTTGCCGGCGGATAGCGAGGAGGCCGACGACCAGGCCCAAGCCTGCGGCGGCGACCGCGCCGGCCAGCACGCCGGGGAGGGTTCCCCAGCCTTGCGTTGCCATCAGCCAGCCCGTGACGTAGGCGGCGCTGCCGAGGTAGGCGGCGTGGCCGAAGGAGAGCATGCCGCTAAAGCCCAGCAGCAGGTTGAAGGCGCAGGCGAAGAGCGCGAAGCACAGGAGCTTCATCACGAACACGGGATAGACGCCTAACAGCGGGAGCGCCAGCGCCACGGCCCCGAGGACTAGGTAAAAGAGCGTTGCAGCGCGCATCAGGATTTCCCGAACAGGCCGGTGGGGCGCCAGATGAGGACCAGCGCCATGATGAGGAACACCACGATGCTGGACGCCTGGGGGTAGATCACCTTGGTCAAGCCCTCGATCATGCCCAGGCCCAGCCCACTGACGACCGAGCCCAGGATCGAACCCATGCCGCCGATAACGACCACCGCAAACACCACAATGACCAGCGACGAACCCATCAGCGGACTCACCTGGATCACCGGCGCCGAGAGCACTCCGGCCAGCGCGGCCAGTGCGACCCCGGCCCCGTAGGTGGCGCTCACCAGCAGCGGCACATTGATGCCGAAGGCTTGCACCAAGCGGGCGTTCTCCGTGGCCGCCCGAAGCGTCGCACCCAGGCGGGTGCGCTCGATAAGGAACCAGGTCACGAGGCAAACCACCAGCGAGGCTGCGATGACCCACAGGCGGTAGAGCGGGATGATCATGTAGCCCAGGTTCACTGCTCCTTGCAGCGCGTCGGGCACGGGATAGGTCTGGCCGGAGGAGCCAAAATGTTGCAGCAGGGCACCCTCGGCGACCAGCGAGATGCCGAAGGTGAGGAGCAGGCCGTAGAGCGGGTCCAGGCCGTAGAGGTGGCGGAGTAGAAGTCGTTCCAGGACCACACCCAGGGCGCCGACGGCGAGGGGTGCGAGCAGCAGCGCCAGCCAATAGTTGATCCCCAGGTGCTCCAGCGCCAGGGCTGCCGCGAAGGCGCCCAGCATGTAGAAGGCGCCGTGCGCGAAGTTCACCACGCGCAGGAGGCCGAAGATCACCGCCAGCCCAAGGCTCAGCAGGGCGTAGAAAGAGCCATTCACGAGGCCCAGCGTCATCTGGCCGAGGACGGCAGGAAGCGGGGGGAGGGCGATGCCCATCAATTCATTCATGGTCATTCATGGCGGTGAGCGGGCCATGCCGGGTGGCGGCGATCCTTCGACCGCGGCCAACCCGACGGGCGAGGGCTATTTTTTAAGGAGGGAGCAGGTCGAGGTGGATCCGAACGCTTCGTCGGCGGGCACTTGGCGCAGGACTTTGTAGTAGTCCCAGGGGTACTTGGACTCCTCGGGCTTCTTCACTTGGACCACGTACATGTCGTGGGCCATGAGGCCATCGGCGCGGATGTGCCCGCCCTTGGTGAACATGTCGTTGATCCGGATTCGCTTGAGTTCAGCCATTACCTTGTCGGGATCGGTGCTGCCCACTGTTTTGACGACGTTCAAGTAGGTGGTGGTGGCCGAGTAGTAGGCCGCCTGCAGCATCGTGGGTTCGCGCTTGGTCTTGGCAAAAAAGCGCTTCGAGAAGGCCCGGGTCTCATCGTTGAGGTCCCAGTACCAGGCGGTGGTGAGAATGAGCCCCTGCGCTGTCTTTAGGCCTAGGCTGTGCACATCGGAGATGAAGCCCAAAAGGGCCGCTGGCTTCATGGTCTTGGCGATGCCAAACTCGTTGGCTGCTTTGATCGAATTGGTCGTGTCGTTGCCCGCGTTGGCGAGTCCCAGTACCTGGGCTCCCGAGGCCTGCGCTTGCAGCAGAAAGGAGGAGAAATCCGAGGCGCCCAGGGGCACTCGCACCGAGCCCAGCACCTTCCCGCCGCCAGCCTCGATCACCTTGGTGGCGCCGTCTTGCAACTGGGTGCCGAAGGCGTAGTCGGCGGTCAGGAAGAACCAGGTTTTGCCACCGCTCTTGACCATGGTGCTGGCGGTGCCGTGCGCGAGGGACGTCGTATCGTAAGCGTAGTGCACGGTGTAGGGCGTGCAATCGGCGTTGGTGAGGGAGGCCCCGGCCGCGCCGATGGCAATGAAGGGGATCTTTTTGCTGCCGGCAACCTTGGCCATGGCCAAGCTCACGCCGGTGTTGGATCCCCCCAGAAGCAAGTTCAGGCTGCTCTGATCCGCCCACTCGCGGAACTTGGAGGCGCCGATGTCTGGCTTATTCTGATGGTCGGCCGTGAGCAGCGTGACCTTCTTGCCCAGAACCTTGCCGCCGAAGTCTTCCACGGCCATTTTGATGGCCTCGATACCGTTGGGCCCAATCACATCCGCGTAGACGCCAGAGAGATCATCGATGTCGCCGATGACGACTTCGTCGGTTGCGGCCGCGGCGCGCGACGCCAGACAAAGGCAGAGGCCCAGGAGGCCTAGGATGGTGCGGATTCTCATGAATTGCTCCTTGTATACGAGATGCCGATCAGACGCCGAGGAACTCGTGCAGCATGCCCATCTTCGAGCTGAGCTGCGCCTGCGTGAAATGTTCCACGATCTGGCCGTGCTCCATGATGTAGAAACGGTCGGCTAAGGGGGCGGCGAAGCGGAAGTTTTGCTCCACCAGCAGGATCGTGTAGCCGCGCTGCTTGAGGCTCAGGATGATTTCGCCCAGGCGCTGCACAATAACCGGGGCCAACCCTTCGGAGATCTCGTCGAGTAGCAGCAGTCGGGCACCGGTGCGCAGGATCCGCGCCACCGATAGCATCTGCTGCTCGCCGCCGGAGAGGCGGGTTCCGGGGCTCGCCGCCCGTTCCTTCAGGTTCGGGAACATGAGGTAGATCTCGTCCAGACTCATTGCCCGGTCGTTGCCCACCGGTGGCGGCAGCAGAAGGTTCTCCTCGGTGGAAAGCGAGGAGAAGATCCCGCGTTCCTCCGGACAGTAGCCAATGCCCAGGCGGGCGATGCGGTGGGGGGCGAGCCCCGTCGTCTCGACGCCCCCGACGCGGACCGAACCGCGGCGCGATCCGGTGAGGCCCAGCACCGCGCGCAGCGTCGTGGTGCGCCCGGCACCGTTGCGCCCCAGGAGGGTCACCATCTCGCCCTGTGCCACGGTGAGGTCCACGCCGTGGAGCACGTGGGATTCCCCGTACCAAGCGTGCAGTCCGGAAATGGAGAGCAGCGGTTCGCTCATCAATGGCTCCCCGCCAACGCCTCGGCCGAGGAGCCCATGTAGGCCTCCACCACCTGAGGATTGCGCGACACCTCCGCATAGGGGCCTTCGGCAATGATGACGCCGCGCTGCAGGACGGAGATGCGGTCGGCGATGGAGGCCACGACGCTCATGTTGTGCTCCACCATCAAGATCGTGCGGTTCACCGCGACCTTGCGGATGAGCTCCGTCACACGCGACACGTCCTCGTGTCCCATGCCCTGCGTGGGTTCATCGAGCAGCATCACGTCGGGCTCCAGGGCGAGCGTCGTGGCCAGTTCCAGTGCACGCTTACGCCCGTAGGGCAGATCCACCGCCTTGGCCTGGGCAAACTCCCCGATGTCCACACTGTGCAGCAACTCCATCGCGCGTCGGTCGAGCCCTGCCAGAGCGCGCTCGGAACGCCAGAACCGAAAGGAGTCGCCACGCTTGCGCTGCAAGGCCACGCGGACGTTCTCCAGGACGGACATGTGCGGAAAAATCGACGAGATCTGGAAGGACCTCACCAAGCCGCGGCGGGCAGTTTGCGCGGGTCCCTCGCGGGTGATGTCGGTGCCACGGTAATAGATGGTCCCCGAGCTAGGCGCGAGGAACTTGGTGAGCAGGTTGAAGAAGGTGGTCTTGCCCGCGCCGTTGGGGCCGATCAACGCGTGGATGCTGCCTGCCTGCACGCGTAGGCTCACCCCGTTGACGGCGACGAAGCCTTTGAATTCGCGCGTGAGGTCTTTAGTCTCGAGGACGTAGTCCATTGTCATGGTCGCGTTGGGCTAGGCCCGGATCCTGGTCTGCCTGCCCTGGCGCCCCGATTGGCTCGCCGCTCGGGGCAGCCGGAACCGATGCTGCGTCGCAGCATCACGGTCCCTCGGGTCAGGCGCGCAGGCTACGGTACCCGCCGCTATTCGTCAAGGCCGTGCCCGGCCATTTCAGGCGGCCACGGAGGGCAGG
The DNA here is from genome assembly GCA_025356655.1 of Betaproteobacteria bacterium. GTDB lineage: Bacteria > Pseudomonadota > Gammaproteobacteria > Burkholderiales > SHXO01 > SHXO01. The sequence goes on from JANXRW010000126.1 coordinate 81,561, forward strand.
CCAGCCAGCGCCATGGCCAGTTCGGCCTCATCGTAACTGGCGTCGGTGAGTTTGCCCGAGAAGTAGTCCGTATAGGCCTGCATGTCGAAGTGGCCGTGCCCGCACAAGTTGAACAGAATCACTTCGGAGCGTCCCTCGCGCTTGCAGCGCAGCGCCTCATCCACCGCGGCCTTCACCGCATGGTTGGCTTCCGGTGCCGGAACGATGCCCTCGGCGCGGGCGAAGCGCACCCCGGCCTCGAACACCGCCGTTTGCGTGTAGGCGCGCGCTTCCAGGAGGCGCAGTTCCTTCAGATGGGAAACCAGTGGTGCCATGCCGTGGTAGCGAAGGCCGCCCGAGTGGAAGGCCGGCGGCACGAAGGTCGACCCCGGCGTGTGCATCTTGACCAGGGGCGTGAGGTGCCCGGTGTGTAACCGTTCAGCCAGCGGCCTTCTTGCTCAACGGTCCAGGGTATGCAGTACCGAGCGAAGCGGGTTGGCTGCGAAGTGCTGCTTCCACCGTCGTGGGCTGAGTTCCGCGACCCGTGATGCGGGGTGATCTCCGACCCGCTGCAGCACGTCGACCCGGTGGGTGTACGGGCCGATGCCGTGCAGGCGCCAGGTCACCAGCAGGCTTTGCACGATCCCCACGTGTTTGGCGCCGAGTTCCGTCCAGGCGAGTAGCCCACTTTTTGCGACCCATGGGTATCGCCCGCAGGTCGCGCGTTCTAGGTGGTTCGTGTCCACCCCAACGTCCGGGTCGGTGAGGAATACTTCCAGCCCGGCGCGCCGCGTGCGGACTTAGGCTAGCGCCTGGGTCATCGGGTTGCTGGGCAGCAGTCCCTGCTCCTCGAACTGACGCTGCACTCGGGCGAAGAACTCCTCCACGACCGGCTTCGCGTGCTTCGCGCCGGTGCTCGCGCTTCTTCGCCGCCTGGAGCTTGCCGGGGCCGGGCAGGCCCGCCTTGATTGGCGTCTCGTCCATGGCCAGCACGCGCGAGGCGCGGATCGAGGCAAGCTGGGCCTGGTAGATGGGTTCGAACAGCGCGATCACCTTCTGGCTGCGCACCGTCAGCCAGCTCCTGCCCACCCGCACCCCATTCATCTCCAGCCGCTGGTGCTGGCGGTACAGCGGGATGTGGTACAGGAACTTGTCCACCCGCATCCCGGCCGGGAAGCTCACATCCGCGCGACTTCCCTCGATCACCCCGACA
>JANXRW010000151.1 GCA_025356655.1 Betaproteobacteria bacterium
TGGTCTGACCGCGCCCGCGCGGGCCGTCGCGACAAGCGGATGGGCAGCTGCAAAAATGTAGTGCCATACGCACGGCAATAACGCTCTACGTTGTTGCTTTAATTAGGGTTGACGGAGCGTGATGACAAACTCGGGCTAGCCTACGGCACCATGGATCTCAGTACCGGCGGCACGCGGCTCGGGAAGATCAGGGCTGGCGTTTGGGAAGCCCGGGCGTTCTGGCAGCGTGTGCAGCAATACGCGCTCGACCCGAACCTGACCGACTCCGACTTCATGGAAGGCCGCACCAACCTGCAGGGCCTGTTCACGGCGATCGCTTACAGCCCGGCCGACACGGTGATCACCACGGCGCGCTTCGGCTACGCCCACCGCGTGAATGACAAGCTGGGCACCGGCGGCGCCAACCCCGACCTACCCCAGCTGAACCCCATCACCGACTACCGCGTCCTCCAGTTCGACCTGACCTGGAAGTTCTAAGGCGCGCAGGGAGGGCCTGCGGCCCTCCCTCAAGACGACTTCTCGACGCAGGCCTGCGGCCCTCCCTCAAGACGACTTCTCGACGGGCCTGCGGCGCACACCCATACGCGGCGTCCCGGTGGGGGAGGGAATGTTCAAGGCTCCGGCGCGGTGTCGGCAATGAGCCGGATATCGTCTTGGGGAATTTCGATCCTGACGCTCGCTCCCGGCGGCTTCCCCTCCTGGTGCCACACCGGTGCCGGGGTTTGGAGCCGCAGCCAGTCGCTCGCGGCGGCGCAGCGAAGCCGCACGTCCACGGGATCGCTCTCCGGGCGCACGTCTTCGACCACGCAGTCGATGGTATTGCCCGCGTTGGAGCCCGCCGCGGCGAGACGCAGCCGCCCGGGCGGGATGGTCCAACCCAGGGTCATGTCTGGCCGCACCCAGGGCGCGGCACGCGCTTCGATGCGTAGGGATTCCCACTGCAGCAGCGCACTGCCCGCAGCCAGGTCGCAAGCCAGCACACGCGCACTGAAAAGATTCGGCGTGTCCAGGATTTCCGCCACGCGCACGCTCGACGGATGGGCGCTGACTTCCGTGCGCGCGCCCACCTGCAAAATCCTGCCTTGGTCCATCACCGCCAGGAGGCTTCCCAGCATGCGCGCCTCGCGCAGGTCGTGCGTCACCAAAACCACGGTCGTTTCCTGGGCGCGCTGCAGTTCCTGGATCTCCCGGTAGAGTTCGCGGCGCGTCGCCCGATCCACGGCGGAGAAGGGTTCGTCGAGCAGTAATAGGCGCGGGTTGCGTGCGAGCGCGCGGGCCACGGCCACACGCTGCTGCTGCCCCCCGGAGAGCTCCGCCGGGCGCCGTTTTGCCAGTCCCTCCAGGCGGAGCCGTGCGAGCAGTTCCTGCGCGCGTGCCCGGCGTTCGGGCAGCGCCCGGTGCAGCATGGCGCACATCACGTTGTGTTCCGCCGACAGATGAGGAAAGAGCCCGTAGTGCTGAGCGACCCAGCCGACGGAGCGGTCTCGGGGTTTCAGGTTGATCCCCGCTGCCGTGTCCAGCCAGGGCTGTCCGTCGAAGCGGATACACCCCGAGGCGGGGGTCAGCACCCCGGCCAGGGCGCGCAACAAACTGGTCTTGCCTCCCCCGGATGGACCGATGACGGCTAACACCTCGCCGCGGGCACAGTCGAAGCGAGCCTGCAGCCCGGGCGGCCCCGCCTGTTCGATGCGGACCTGTAGTCCCTGCTCAGCCACGGCGGCGGCCCATGTGGGCGGTAAGGACATAGCTCACCACGATGGTGAGCAGACAGATGGCTAGCAGCAGGGCCGACATGCGGCCCGCGGCGGCGGTATCGAAGGCCTGCACCCGGTCATAGATGGCGATGGCCACCGTCCGGGTCTCGCCGGGGATGCTGCCGCCAACCATCAGCACCACGCCGAACTCGCCCAGGGTGTGGGCAAAGGTCATGACGGCCGCCCCGAGGATGCCGGGCCAAGCCAGTGGAAGTTCCACACGCAGTAGGCTCTGCAGCGGTGTCATGCCACAGCAGGCGCTCGCCTCCAGGACGTCCTGGGCGATGCCCTCAAAGGCGCGCTGCATGGGCTGTACGGCGAAAGGAATATTGACCAGCACGGAGGCCAGCAGCAGACCGCTGAAGCTGAAGGCAAGTGGGGTGCCGGTGAGCCAAGAGAACGCCTGGCCCAAGGCCGACGCGTTGCCCATGCCGAGCAACAGGTAATAGCCCAGCACCGTGGGCGGTAGCACTAGCGGCAGTGCCAGCAGGCCTTCGATCCAGGCCTTGCCGCGGAATCGCGTGTGCGCCAGCCAGCGGGCCAGGAGGAGCGCGCCGGGCAGCAGAATCAGCACAGTGGTGATGGCGAGCCGTCCCGATAGGCCCAGGGCGGTCCAGTCCAAGCGTTTAGTGCTCGGGGGGTACGGTGAATCCGTAGCGCCCCAGTAATTCCCTTCCGCCGCGGGATTGGAGGTAGCGATAGAAGGCCTCCGCGCCCGCCCCCGCGTGCTTGAGCAGCACCATCCGCTGGCGCAGCGGGCGATGCCACTGCGCGGGGATCAGCGCATAGGCGCCGGCGCCGGAGAGCTTGGGCGACAGGACCATCGATAGGGGCAAGATGGCCCCCTGGGTGGAACCCGTGGTGGCAAATTGCGCCGCCTGCGCGACGTTTTCTCCGAGGACCAGTCGCGGTGCAATGGCCTCCCATAGTCCCTGGGACTGCAGGGCCTCGCGCGCGGCACGGCCGTAGGGGGCATGCTCGGGGTTGGCGATGGCGAAGCGGCGCAGGCGCCCATCGCCAAGCGCCGCGCGCAGGTCCCGGAATTCCACGTCTGCCCTGACTGGAGAGTCCGTCGCCGCGAACAGTACGATACGCCCGATGCCATAGAGGGCGCCCGCGCCACGCGTGAGACCGCGCTCAGCTAAGCGCTGGACGTAGCCCTCGTCAGCCGACAGGAAGAACTGGAAGGGGGCACCGTTCTCGATCTGGGTGGCGAAATTCCCTGAGGAGCCGTAGGTGATGCGCAGTTCTTCACCGGAGCTACGGTGGAACTCCTGGGCGGCTTCCTCTAAGGCGAACTTGAGGTCAGAGGCAGCAGCGACCAGCACCGGTTCCTGGGCGGCGGCATCCCAGGTCGCCAACAATACCGCGAGCACGGCAGACAGCACTACGGGCATCAGCCGGCGCAGAAGTTTGCTTTGCATGGGAATCCGAGAGGGGGGTCGTTATGTCGACGAAGGTACAGCGGACACGAAGATAGCACAGTCGCGCTGGTCTTGCAGCCCGGTGTTCCGACTCTTATGATGAGCGCGCGAATGAGGAGGAGGTTGCGGTGGGGGCGATGGGTTTTCTTGCGGTGGGTACTGGGGCAGCCCTGGGGGCGTGGCTACGCTGGGGCCTGGGGGTTGGTTTCAATACCCTGGTGCCGCGTCTGCCCCTGGGGACACTGGGCGCCAACCTGCTGGGCGGCCTCATAGTGGGCGTGGCGGTGGAGTACTTCCAGCGTCACACCGAACTGGCACCCGAATGGCGACTGCTGGCGATCACCGGGTTCCTCGGTGGCCTCACGACTTTCTCCACCTTTTCGGCGGAGGCCGTGGGCCTGCTCTCCCGCGGGGAGTTGGTATGGGCGCTGTTACACGTGGGGGCTCACCTGTGTGGGTCCCTGGCGCTCACCTTGTTGGGCATCGCGCTGGTGCGCCTGTTGGCCAGTTCCTAGGCAGGCTTGCTACTTCGTAGGCCGGGCATAGATCAGGGCGTTTAGGGCGAGACGCGCCTCGTCAATCAGTTCGCTCGCCTGCAGGCCCACCGGTCCGCCTAGGCGTTCACGCAGCGCGTCGCCCGCGTGCCCGTGTAGCCACGCGCCCGCGGCAGCGGCCGGGCCGCTGCCGAGCCCCTGGGCCAACAAGGCGGCGATGATTCCCGTGAGCACGTCCCCCATGCCGGCGGCGGCCATGCCCGGATTGCCCGTCGGATTGACCGCCCAGGCCCCGCTGGGCTCGGCGATCACCGAACCCGCTCCCTTCAACACCACGCAGGCGCGCAACCGTCGTGCGAGTTCCACGGCCCCCGCCACGCGGTCCGCCTGGATGTCTGCCGTCCCCGTGCCAGCCAAGCGGGCGGCTTCGGCCGGGTGGGGCGTGAGGATCGTCGCGCCCTGCCGGCGTCTACAGCGCTCGGCCAAGTGAGCGTTGCGCGCGAGCAGGTTCAGGGCGTCAGCATCAAGCACCAGCGGCAAGTCCCTGTGCAGCGCGGCCTCGAGCAATTCCACGCTCACCGCCTCCGTTCCCAGTCCCGGCCCCAGCGCTAGGCAGGCCAGGTCGGTGGCCGCGATGACCGGGGCGGCGGCGCGCACCATGAGTTCAGGTGCCGTTGCCACGAGGCTTCCTGCGCGCTCATCGACTAACCCCAGGAGAACCCTGCCGGCACCGAGTTTGAGCGCGCAGAGCGCGCACAGTACGGCGGCGCCGGCCATCCCCGGCGCCCCGCCCACCACACCCACCGTGCCGTAGGTTCCCTTGTGGCTGTTGCGCAGCCTTGGTGCCAACGCGCCGCGCAGCAACTCCGGCCCCACCACGTGGCCGGGCGGCGCAAGTAGCGCGCGGGCGTCAACGCCGAGGGTGGCCAGGTGCACGGTGCCCGCGTGATCCGGACCCTCTAAGGTCAGCAGACCGGGTTTGAGCGCTAAGAAACTCACCGTGTGGGTTGCCCGCACCGCGCGGCCGTGCACTTTGCCGGTGTCGGCATCCAGGCCACTGGGGACATCCAGTGCCAGGACCGGCACGTGCGTGCTTGCCAGCGCCTCGATCCAGCTGGCGTGAAGGCCCTCGGGCGCTCGCGACAAGCCGATGCCGAAGATCGCATCCACGGCCAAATCCGCCTGGAAGCCCTGGGGCAGCTGCGCGCTCAAGCTTCCACCGCTGGCGAGCCAGGCAGTTGCGCCGGCGCGCGCATCGGCGGGCAGCCGCTGCAGGGGCGTGGCGCTCACCAGGGCGACCTCGTACCAGTGCTGGCGCAGCAGGCGGGCCAACACGAACCCATCGCCCCCGTTGTTGCCCGGCCCGGTGAAGACCAGAACGCGCCGGCCCGACGTGCCCAGCAGCGCTCGAGCGTGCTCGAAGGCGGCCCGGCCGGCCCGTTCCATGAGGGATTCCTCACCGGGCGCAGGCGCAGCAAGTGTTTCCAACTCGCGGATCTGGGCTGACAGATAGAGCGGCAGCGGCGGGGGCGAGGGGAAATGGGGGGAAGTAGGAGGGCGCATGGACGAGAAGTCTACGGCCAAAGCGCAGGGAAGGTGCGGCGCTGCACCCCGCCTCGGAGGGTATAATTCCAGCCCTTCCCTGCCTCGGCCCACGCCTCCCCCATGCCCCTCCTGTTAAGCCTTCCCGGTCCCGTCGCGTGTTCCGCATTTCGCCTGGAGAGGTTGCTGCGCCAAGCCCAGGCCGTGTTGCCAGCGCTTCTTTCGCTGCACGCGCGCCATTGGCATTTCGTGCAGGTTGACCGTGCCCTGAGCAAGGCCGAACATAGTCGCCTTGAGGCCTTGCTCTCCTACGGTGAGCCGGGCACGCGCCCCAGTGCCGACGGCGAAGCCGTTCTCGTGGTGCCGCGCCCGGGAACCGTCTCCCCGTGGTCGTCCAAGGCCACGGACATCGCCCGCCAGTGTGGACTGGAGGCCGTGATTAGAATCGAACGCGGCGTGCTCTACACGCTGGCCCTGTCGCGGCGCACGCGCCCGGCGGCCACCGCGCACAACGCCCTCTTGGCGCTGCTACACGATCGGATGACCGAGTCGGTGCTCGATGGCGTGGCGCAGGCCGAGGTCCTCTTTGCGAACCGTGCGCCAGCGCCACTGGCACGGGTACCTCTGGGTGCGGACGCGCAGGCGGCGCTGGCTCGCGCCGACCGGGACCTGGGCCTAGCCCTTTCCGAGGACGAGATCGCCTACTTGGCGAATTACTTCAGCGGGCTCGGGCGTGCTCCCACAGATGTGGAACTGATGATGTTCGCCCAGGCCAACTCCGAGCACTGCCGACACAAGATTTTTAATGCCGCCTGGGAAATCGACGGAGAAGCGCGGCCGGAGACGCTCTTTGGGATGATCCGCACGACGCACGCGGCCCATCCCGAGGCGACCTTGAGCGCCTATTCGGACAATGCGGCCGTCATCGAAGGGGCTGTGGTCGAGCGACTCTTGCCGGGGGTGGATGGCGTCTATGCCTACCGCGCTGAGGCGACCCACATGGCCATCAAAGTGGAGACCCATAACCACCCGACGGCCATCTCTCCGTTCTCCGGCGCTGCCACCGGCGCAGGCGGGGAGATTCGCGACGAAACCGCCACAGGGCGCGGCGCGCGTCCCAAGGCCGGGCTCACGGGTTACAGCGTCTCCGACCTCTTCATCCCAGGCGCGTTGCGCCCCTGGGAGGCCCTGGGGGTTGCCTATGGCAAGCCCGCGCGCATTGCCTCTGCGCTGCAGATCATGCTTGAGGCACCGGTGGGTGCGGCGTCCTTCAACAACGAGTTCGGGCGGCCAAACCTGATCGGCTACTTCCGCTCTTTCCAGCAACTCGTCGATGGCCAATGGCGCGGCTACCACAAGCCCATCATGCTCGCCGGAGGGGTGGGAAGCATCAGCGGGGAAGCGCTCGCGAAGCGCCCGCTCGTGCCCGGGATGTTGCTCCTGCAACTGGGCGGTCCTGGCTTTCGCATCGGCTTAGGCGGTGGATCGGCGTCGAGCATGGGGGCCGGTCAGAACACGGAAGAGCTGGATTTCGACTCCGTGCAGCGCGGCAATGCGGAGATGCAGCGCCGCGCACAGGAGGTTATCGATCGCTGCTGGGCGCTTGGTGCGGATAATCCCATTGTTTCGGTGCATGACGTGGGCGCCGGGGGCCTGGCCAACGCGCTGCCGGAGCTGGCCCATGGAGGCGGCGTGGGGGCCCGGGTGGACCTACGCGCCATCCCTATCGAAGAGCCTGGGATGACGCCCTTGGAGATCTGGTGCAACGAATCTCAGGAGCGTTACGTGCTGGCCATCGACGCGCACCGATTGGGGGATTTCCAAGCGCTGTGCGAGCGCGAGCGATGCCCCGTTGCAGTGGTAGGCGAAGCCACCGCAGCGCAGGACTTGGTGGTGCACGATCCCTTGCTGGGCGGGCCGCCCGTGCACATGGGACTCGATGCGCTCCTTGGCAAGCCGCCTCGAATGCTGCGCCAGGTGCGGCGTGCGCTGCCCCGGCTGCAGCCGCTGCGGCTACGCGGCGTGAGTCTGGACGAAGCACTGCGCCGGGTCTTGCGACTGCCTGGCGTAGGAGACAAATCGTTCCTGATCACCATCGGTGACCGCACGGTGGGGGGACTGTGTGCACGTGACGCACTCGTAGGTCCCTGGCAGGTGGCAGTGGCGGACGCCGCGGTCACCCTGGAGGGCTTCCGCGGTTGCGGGGGCGAGGCCTATGCCTTGGGCGAGCGTGCTCCCTTGGCCTTGATCTCGCCCGCAGCCTCCGCGCGCATGGCTTTGGGCGAGGCGCTCACCAACCTGGCCTGTGCCCGCGTGGAGGGTCTCTCCCGCGTTCGACTCTCAGCGAACTGGATGGCCGCGGCGGGGCAGCCCGGCGAGGACGCGGCACTCTATGATGCGGTGCGCGCGCTGGCGCTGGAGCTGTGTCCTGCGCTAGGCGTTAGCGTGCCGGTGGGTAAGGACTCCTTGTCCATGCAGGTGGTCTGGGAAGACGGCGGCGCCACGCGCCGTGTGCGCTCGCCGGTCTCCCTGGTGGTGAGTGCTTTCGCCCGCTGCACCGATGCAGGGGCGGGCGTGACGCCGCAACTGCAGCCCCGCGAAGACAGTGTGTTGCTGCTGCTCGACCTAGGGGGGGGGCGCTGTCGCCTGGGAGGCTCCGCCCTGGGACAGGTCTACGGGCAACTCGGTAACGAGGCGCCAGACTTGGACGAGCCCAGTCGGCTTGCAGGCTTCTTCGCCGGCATCCAGGCGCTGCTCGCCGAAGGTCTGGTGCTCGCTTACCATGACCGTTCCGATGGCGGGCTGGTGGTGACGTTGTGCGAGATGATGTTCGCGGGCCATGTGGGCGTCAGCGTGGAACTCGACGCACTGCCGGGCGTCCAGGATGCGCTTGCGGTGCTGTTTAACGAGGAATTGGGCGCCGTGGTTCAACTGGAGACAAGGCACCTGGAGCGTGCCCTGGCAGTGCTGGGCGCGGCAGGGGTGGGGCCGTTCTGTCATCGCCTGGGTATGCTCAACCGGGATGGCACGCTGCAGGTGCGCCGGGCTGGTCGCAGCATCCTCACTGCACCGGGCATCGAGTTGCAGCGTGCCTGGGCGGAGACTGGTTACCTGCTGGCTGGCCTGCGGGACCATCCCGATTGCGCGCAGGAACAATACGACGCGCTGCTCCAGGCGGATGATCCTGGTCTACACGCTCAACTGGGCTATGACCCTGCAGAGGATGTGGCCGCGCCCTTCGTCAGCCGTGGCGCACGGCCGCGCCTGGCGGTGCTGCGCGAGCAGGGCGTCAACGGCCAGGCAGAGATGGCCGCTGCTTTCGACCGGGCGGGTTTCGAGGCCGTGGACGTGCACATGAGCGACATCCTCGCCGGCCGGGCTACGCTGGCCCAATTCCAGGCGCTGGCGGCGCCGGGGGGCTTCTCCTACGGGGATGTGCTGGGTGCGGGGGAAGGCTGGGCGAAATCCATACTGCACCATGCCCGCGCGCGCGAGGCGTTCGCTGCTTACTTCGCCCGCGCGGATACCCTCGCACTGGGGGTCTGCAATGGGTGCCAGATGATGAGTGCGCTGGCTGAACTCATCCCTGGGGCGGAACACTGGCCACGCTTCGTTCGCAACCGCTCCGAGCAGTTCGAGGCGCGGCTACTCATGGTCGAGGTTGGCCAGAGCCCGTCACTTTTCCTCCAGGGCATGGCCGGCAGCCGCCTCCCGGTGGTCGTGGCCCATGGCGAGGGCCGGGCAAGCTTCGCCAGTGCCCGTGACGCGCGTGCGGCCGAGCCACTGGTGGCGCTGCGCTACGTTGATAACCACGGCCGGGCGACGCAGGCCTACCCTTTTAATCCCAATGGCTCTCCCCAGGCCATCGCTGGGATCTCCACGGCTGACGGGCGGTTCACCGTCTTGATGCCGCATCCGGAGCGAGTCTTCCGCACCTTGCAGCACTCCTGGCAACCCGGGGGGTGGGGGGAGGACGGTCCGTGGATGCGCTTGTTTCGCAACGCGCGCGTGGCGCTGGGCTAACCACAGCTCGGGCATCCTTACATCGCACTGCGGACGAGATGAGGTAATAAAAAAGGTTCGTCAGCAGAAACTGTGGGCCATAGGTGGCTCGGGCAATTTCCCAAGTACATGATAAAGCGCCAATTCCGTGGCTTTGAAGGTGCGAAAGCCGTAGGATCTTCTCAGTGTGACTTTAACCTTCCCATTCAGGCCCT
>JANXRW010000154.1 GCA_025356655.1 Betaproteobacteria bacterium
AGGGCCTGAATGGGAAGGTTAAAGTCACACTGAGAAGATCCTACGGCTTTCGCACCTTCAAAGCCACGGAATTGGCGCTTTATCATGTACTTGGGAAATTGCCCGAGCCACCTATGGCCCACAGTTTCTGCTGACGAACCCGCCAATATGATTGCTGATGTTCACGCTGACCGCAATTGGGGTGCTTGGCGGAACGCCGGCAGACAGGGTTTCTAACGGCGGTCCGTGTGACCGCAATGACCATGATCAGCAGTACGATGCAATTAACTCAGAGGTCGCTTTGCTAGGCGAAACCTGACGTTCAGAACGTGGATTATTGTGCGGGTTAAGTGGCCGCTCCTGGCCGACCTGGACGTTGCCAACAAATGCCACGGGTATGCTGCGGTGCGCAACCGAAAATCAATCACGGATTACGGATACCCCAAAAAAATGCCCGGGCAACCGTAAGGTTGCACCGGGCGAGGGGAGGATTTCAGTCAGGGGCAAGGTTCATGCGGCATGCGCCAACGCCTTCCAGTCGCCAGGAGCCAGCTCGACGAGCTTGCCGCCCAGCGCCTCGAACTCGGTGGCGCGGTCGTAGTCCTCGACGTCCTGCGAGTAATGCGTGACCGCATGACCAGGCCATTAGCCAGAGAGATCGCCTTCGACAATGAGGTGCCGCAGCACACCGGCACGCTCGGTGTCGTTGAGCGTGTAGCGGTTGGCCAGCACCTCGACCGTCTTCACCGGATCGCCAACCAGCGAAATGTCGCGGGTCTTCTGCAGCTTCGATGCGACCTGGCGGAACGTGGCTTCCGAAACGGCCGCCTCCACCACATCGCGCACCTTCAGGAAGAAGGCCCGATCGTCCGCGGCCAGGGTGTCATCCCTGAACACGGTGATCGATTCCTCTTCCGACTGCAGCGCCCGTCCGACATGCGTCTTGCGCAAAGCACGGTCCGATGCGATCAGCCCGTTCTTGCACACCAGCCGGTAGATGAGCGGCTGCACCGACAAGGTGCCGCAGCCCACCTCCGAGTTGGTGATGACGATCCCGGCCTGCACGATGTCGCCGGGGGCGACTTCGAACTCGACGCGGGGCGTGATGACCTTCAGGTACATTTTCGTCGCGGTCAGCTCGACCGATTCGAAGCGGGCACCCTCAAGCCGCTGCAGGATGGGCAGGACGTTTTCGGCGAGGTCGAAGTTGTCCAGCCGCCGGTAGCGATCGGACAGCACGGCCCGCACCTGACCATCGAGCGGGCGGATCATCCGGCGGTCGCCGTCGGTCTGCAGCCAGGTGTTGACGTTGCGGTCGAGCAGCGTCGGCTGCTCGGTACGCATGCGCTCGAAGTAGGCGAACGGAATTTTCAGCTTCTCGGCGAGTTGGCGTCGCGCGAGGCCGGTAATGCCGTATTCATGGTCGCCGTTGCCGACACTGCTGCGGGCTTCGACGATCATCTTCAGGTTGCCGCCCTCATCGGTACGGCATTGCAACAACGACGAAGGAACGACCAGGTCCTGCTTGGTCGCGATCTGGCGCTCGAGTTCCTGGGCCAGGTCGACAAGGGAACGTCCGCTTTTCATGGTGATGACTCCAATGGAAATGCGAAGACGGCAGTCCCCAGCTTGGGGATGCACATCCCCGCTGGGGTGACGAAAACCGGGCCGAAGGATTTCGATCCGGCAATGAAACGCGACAGCTGTCGCGCCAAGGGCTCGGTCAGGCCGCAAGGGATTTGCCCTTGCGGCCCGATCACGAAGGGCTACAGCAAACCGCGCTCGGAAAACGACACCACGCCGTTGCCGGCGACGATGAAGTGGTCGAGCACACGAACATCGACCAAGGCCAGGGCATCGCGCAGCGTTCGCGTCAGCAACTCGTCGGCCCGGCTGGGCTCGGCGACTCCGGACGGATGGTTGTGCGCAAAAATGACCGCGGCCGCGTTGTGCACCAGGGTGCGCTTGACGACTTCCCGCGGATAAACGCTGGTCTGGGTCAAAGTCCCGCGGAATAGCTCCTCGGGCGCGATAACCCGGTTCTGAGCGTCGAGAAACAACGCCATGAAGACCTCGTAGTCTCGCCTGGACAACGTGATCCGCAGAAAATCCCGCACTGCTGCGGGTGAACCCAACACATCCCGCTGCTGCATCGACTCAACGAAAGAGCGACGCACCAGTTTCGTGGCGGCCTTGAGCTTCGAGGCGACCTGCGGCTGCGTGTACTCGACCGGCAAAGGCTCATGCAACAACTGGGACAGACTGCCGCTCGCATCCTTCAAGAGATGCGCGGCGGCGCGGCTGCCGACCAGGACGCCGAGCAGATCGGCATCCGACATCGACTCGATTTTCCGACTCATGGAACTCTCCTTTGCAAACGAAAGGGGAGCTCCTTCCCTTGGGGAGAGGAAACTCCCCAAGGGGTGGAACGACGACGGATGTCGTGCGATCAGAACGGAACGCTGTCGCGCTCCATGGGCCGGGTCGGTTGTGGCACATCGATCGATTCGCCGTTGACCTTGGCGAACTTGATGCGCAGCAGACGACCCTTGATGCTGACGCCGGGACGACCCTTCATCTCACCTTTTTCGAAGGTGAACATTTCAGGGTAGATGTCGGCGATCCGGAAGCCGATGATCACGGACTTGTCGGCCGCGACATCACCTTCCAGGCGCTTGACGATCTCCTGAGCGTCAGCACCGCTGACACGACAATCGAACTTCGTATAGCTGACATCACTGTCGCTGCCACGCAGGGCAGCCACGGTGCAGGCCAGGAACTCCTGACCTTTCTTCGGCTTGATCGTGCGAACACGATTGAGATAGCCGACGCCTTCGACGTGCAGGTTGAAGAAGGACGACGGGCTGGCTACTTGAGATGACGCGGACATGATGGCCTCCTAAGAACATGGAACACATGAAATGGAGAGACCATCCCCAGCGCGGGGATGGGACTCCCCGACTGGGTTGAAGCAAAGACGACATCTCCGAGCCTTGCGGCTCCCGGTTTTCAGGAGATCTGACCGGATTCGGGCGATGCGTAACGCGCATCAAACGGGCTGACACAGCCAGCGAAAGACACGGTACGGCAGGCCGTAACGGCGGACGCCCGCGAGAAGCTCGATGCCGCATGCTGATCCGGAATTCGAGCGCGGCGCAACTTCAATGAGCATGCGATCGAGTACCCCGGCGGTGTCGACGGTGCCCAGTGTCAGGACCAGGAACCGGCTGCGCCCGACACGGAGGTTACCCAACGGGGTGGCCGGTTACGTGTAACCAGCCCGTGACGGGCGGCCGATGGCGCTCACTTTTTTATCGTACGTGATATTTATGCGACATCGGCCAGGTTGTGCACCTTCATTTATCACGTACGGTAACTTTTCCTTGTTATCGGCCGATCAAGCAGCTATTTTGTACCGTACAGTATCTTTTTCGAGGTACGGCGATGACACAGGAAGACATCTCCTACGGCACGGTTCAGACCGTCGAGGAACTCGGCCATCTGGCGCGCGCCCATCGCAAGCACCGACGCCTGACGCTGGAGACGATCTCGGGGCTCGGCAACCTGAGCACCCGCTTTCTTTCCGAATTCGAGCGCGGCAAGGAGACGGCCGAGATCGGCAAGGTCCTCAAGGCGCTGCGCACCTTAGGGCTGGAGGTCATCATCCAACCGCGGGGATATGCATCGTCGACGCGCCATGCGGGTAAGCCCCGTGAAGAAACTACATGAGCGACCCCGACACCCTCAACCTCTGGCACGAGCAGCGCCTGGTCGGTCAGCTTTGGCGCAACACGGCAGGCGCCATCGGGTTTCGCTACGATCCAGAGTGGATCGCGGGTGGCGGTTTCGCCGTGTCGCGCTCCTTGCCGCTGGCCGCCGGCGAATTCGCGCCCGAGGCGGGAGTCGCCCATCGATTCTTCGCCAACTTGTTGCCCGAGGGGGCGGTGCGCGACCATATCGTCCGCGACCTCAAGCTGCCGAATACGGATTTCGACCTGCTGCGCGCCATCGGCGGCGAGTGCGCCGGCGCACTGTCGATTTTACCCGTTGACCAACAGCCATCGGGACAGCGGCGGTACCGTCCGCTGACGGAAAAGGACCTGGCCGACCTGGTGGCGCGCCGGGGACAGATCTACGCCGTCTGGCCAGCGGACGAGCGCCCGCGACTATCGCTTGCCGGTGCCCAGAACAAGTGCCCAGTCCTGCTGCGCGACGATCGGTATTTTCTGCCACAAGGCGAGGCGCCATCCAGCCACATCCTGAAGTTCGAGCTGGCGGACTACCGTCACCTGCCCGCCTATGAGACTTTCACGACACGACTGGCCGCGGCTATCGGCTTGCCGGTGGTGGATATCGCTTTGCGGTCCATTGGGCGGACCCGTTATGCGCAGATCGCCCGCTACGATCGGCTTTGGGACGAACGCGGCGAAGTACGGCGGCTGCACCAGGAGGATTTCTGCCAAGCCCTGGGTTATGGGCACGAGAAGAAGTACCAGGAACACGGCGGGCCGACCTTCGCGCAGTGCTATCGCCTGGTGCTGGACGCCTCCAGCGAGCCCGCCATCGACGCGCAACACCTGCTGCGCTGGCAGATCTTCAATGTGCTGGCGGGCAACTCAGACGGCCACGCCAAGAACCTCTCCCTATTGCAACTGCCCGATGACACGACGCGCCTGGCGCCGTTCTACGACCTGGTGTGCACCCGTGCCATCGAGCGCATCGATGACCACCTCGCCTTCGATGTCGGCGGCGAACGCAATCCCAGCGTGATCACGCCCGCCCGCTGGGAGGCCCTAGCCAAGCAATGCGATGTGCGACCGCAATTTCTGCGTAATCTGTTACAAGAAGCCGCAGCTGCGCTGCAGGATAGGCTCGGCCCGGTGAGGGAAGAATTCGAGGCACATTACGGCGCCTATTCGGCGCTGCAACGCATCGAAAAGATTGTTCGCCAACAGTGCCGGCGTATCGCCAAGCGATAGCGCAGCCGCTCCATCGAGGGGCGCGACAAAGGTCCAAGTTCCGATCTCGTTGCGCTTGTCACGCATGGGACACGCCCCGCACGAGGCGGGGCGCTTTGGTTGATTACGACTTGGCTTCTTGGAACAGCTCATCGAGGTCGATGGCGGCGGGCTCAACACAATGCTCGACTACCAGGGCCTTGGCCCTACCGCCATCCGATTGAGTGATGTGACGTAGGTCCTCGGGCTCGAAACCTTCGGTGTCATAGTCGATCACGGCAACGGCGGGTGCGACATCGGGCCGATCCGCCACGACCGCCTGCACCAGGCCACCCTCGATGACGATGGCCAAACGTGCACACCGCTTTCGGGGCCCGGCGCAATGCCTGTGCACGGCTTCCTCGGATGCTTCGACCGCGACTCGATAGGCCTGATCCAGATCGTCCCAGTCGATGCTGCCGCCCCGTTCTTCACCGCGGCGGTAGGCCTCGATCAGCAGGCGGACGGCCTGGAAAGCCGCATCCCGGCGGCGAATCGCCTTGACACTGGCATCGGGTTTCGGCCAGTCGCCGCCTACCTCGTCCTCCACGGTAAACTCGAGCGGAACGCCGGCATCGCCGTTTTCCTCGAAGTCATCGTAGAGCAGTGGTACTACCGCCCAGTCTTGCCAGATATCGCCCTGGTCGAACAACTCACCGGCCTTGGCGATAGCGGCTTCCCGGCTTTCGGCCTCGATGCCGACCATGACCCTGTGTTCGTAGGGCAAGCTGTACTGAATGATGTATCTCATGATGGTTCTCCGTATGTTTGATCATTTGGAGAGACCATCCCCAGCGCGGGGATGGGACTCCCCGACTGGGTTGAAGCAAAGACGACATCTCCGAGCCTTGCGGCTCCCGGTTTTCAGGAGATCTGACCGGATTCGGGCGATGCGTAACGCGCATCACACGGGCTGACACAGCCAACGAGAGACTTGGTACGGCGGGCCGTGGCGGCGGACGCCCGCCAGAAGCTGATGCCGCATGCTGATCCGGAATTCGAGCGCGGCGCAACTTCAATGAGCACGCGATCAAGTACCCCGGCGGTGTCGACGGTGCCCAGAGTCAGGACCAGGAACTGGCTGCGCCCGTGCACCCCATCCAGACGCCGGGCCTCGACCCGATACCCGCGAAACCGGGCGCGTTCCTTGCCGCATCGCCAGGCCTCGACGATCGCCTGTTGTGCCACGACGCTCAGCATGCGCAGCTCCGCCGCGCTGGGTTGATACTCGCGAAGGGGCTCGTCGCCCATCACAGCAACTGCCCCGCAGGGGGCACCGCCGGCTCCGGCAGCGTATCGATCGTCAGCGACGCCTGCTGCAACAGTCGCAGCTCCGCCGCGGTGGGCGTGTCCCGGCGCTGCGAATGGCGTGGCGCTTCGGCGCCGGTGAACACGTCGCGGGGCACTTCGCCGAAAAGCGCCACCGCAGCGCGAACCCGCTGCCGCGCCGCTTCATCGGCGCCGGGCAGGAAGTCTCGGCGATCCAGCGGCAGCATTTCCTCGCGCAGCAGGTTGCGCTCCCATCGGATCGGCTCCAGAAACAGTCGGCGCAGTCCGCGCCCGACCTCGCGGATGGCCGCACGACCATCGGTGTCGCTCAGCCGGTCCTTGAGCACCAGCGTCTTGACCATGCGCACGTGGTAGTCGAACTCCACGATCGCCTCGGCCGTCGCGTAGCCGTAGGGGCTGCGAAACCCCAGCGAGACGGTGGCCGGGCTGCGTGAGCTCAGCACGGACAGGTTCAACCCCTTGCGCCGAAGGGCCTCGAATTCGGCTTCAGGCATCGCGATCGCCTGGGCCATCTGCGTTCGGATCACCCCGAGGGCCTGGTACGTCCGGATCAGGATCCAGTCTGCATACGGGTTGTCGTTGGCCGACAGGTACCAGATCGATTTGAGGACGGCGGCGAAGCGCCGGCCGCCCGGGATGGCGGGCGCCTTGCTCACCGGATCACCGGACCGACCGGTGAACATCCGGTAGGCGTCCTGGGTATGCAGTGTCATCACGTCGGGTGTCTCGTCGGCGAGTTGACCCAGCGGGGTCGCGGCCTGCGATGGTGGCAACGAAGGTGTGTCGGGTGTAGGCATCGAGAGCTCCTTGGGATGGGATACGGATAGCTGATCGGTCGGCAGGCGCAGCAGGTTCATGGCCGCCTGCCCGTGCCCATGCGCTGCTTCAGGTCATCGAGCAGATTCCCGATCCTTTCGCGCTCGGCGCGGCGCTTGGCCTGGTACTCGGGCGTTGCGCGTTCAGCCGCCAGGCGCCGTTCCTCGGCGTCGCGCTGCCGGCGCTGGAGCGCGTCTTTCTCGCGCTGCACACGCTCGGCGGCGATGCGGGGTCCGAGCTCCGGGACGAAACTGCCCGCACCCGCACGGGCGATCAGCCCGCGCAGGTAGGCCACGGGGTCGCTGCGCACGCCGTTGGTACGAAGCCGGCCGGCCAGTTCATCGAGCAGGGATTGGGATTGATCGCCGCAGTGGCGCAACAGTCGGCGTGCCGCCTCGCGTTCTTCCGGCAGCATCCGATCCGGAAAGATCAGCTCACCACCACCATCGACCTGCGACGAAGGCGCATTGGCGGCCGCGCCGGTGTTCTGTGGTTGTACTGTTTCACTTGTACTGTGTTCAATATGAGAGATGGCGGTTTCGGCGAATCAAGGATGTGGGAATGCCACAGGCTTGATTCGCCCTTTTGTGAAACCTTGTCTGCGGCTTCGACGCGGACTTGTTCGCCACTTTGACCCGAACCCTCGCCGGCTGCCGGGCGGCGGTCGGTGAGCAGCGCCAACAGGCATTCCAGCCGAATGCGCGCCACCAGGCTCGGCGGTATGCCTTGCAGTGCCTCTTCCCAGACTCCGGTGCGGGCGAGCTCCCGCCGCGCCGTCTCCTGCTCCCGTCGGGTGAGGCCGATCTCCTCGGACCAGTGCGCGGCCGAATTGCAGATCCAGGCATCCAGCTGACGCCGCTGCTGCAGTCGCGTGAGATACAGCGCCCGCGACAGCATCAGCCCGCCGTGCACACCGCCGGCGATGCCGGCAAGCGCGCGGTGACAGGCCACCGAAGGCCCGAGCAGCTCGGCCACCACCACCATGTCGCTCCAGTCCGCCTGATGGCGCTGGCCCGCGATCCGATCGGCTAGCCGCGCCCCCAGTTCCTCCAGGCTCAGCCGGAAATGCAGGCGGGCCGGGATGCCCATGCGTCGCTCGGCGCTCAGCGCGAGTGCCTTGAGCACCTCCCGTGCATTGGCCTGTTCCTTGGGCGACAAACCGGTCTCCAGGGTCCACTGCTCAGTCGTCTTGTGGAACCAGCCTTCGTTTTGGCTAATGTCGCGGCCGTGCCGCGTCCAGTAGATCGACTGCGACAGCAGGAGCGCTGCCTTGACGCTGGCCGTGAGGTCGACCAGGCGCCGATGGAATGCGATATGACGCCCAAGCAGGGGCCAGATCACCGACAGTGGCGCAGCGCGGGCCGTGTCCTCCCTCGTCCGTGGATCTACCTCGGGTCTGCCGGATGCGTCAGCCACAGAAACTCCGATCCAGCCTCACGACCCAGCCGCTCCCGCACTCGCCTGCAAGGCCCGCAAGACGGCCTCCGGACACACGCGAAACCAAAGCTTGGCGGGCATGCCCAGGCGTCGTTCCTCGATCAGACCAGTCCGGCGCAGTGCGCGTCGGGCGTTTTCCTGTTCCCAGCGCGACAGCCCCGTCTCCTGCGTCCACTGCTCCTGGGATCGGAGGAACCAGCCTCCTGCGGACGCTTCGAGGGCCTGGGTGGTCCAGATGGCCTGCGACAGCATCAACGCCGACGTGACCCCACCGGTGACGGGCACGAGGCAGCGGTGGAAGCTCACCGGAATATCGAAGACATCCAGCAGCAGGTCGGTGCTGATGCCGAGGGATTCGATGCGCGCGTTCATGCCTCGGCCTCGAAATCGCGGATCACCACTTCCAGCACGGCGATCGGGAGGTGCTGAAACTCCTGGTGCAACCGGTAGTAGCGAACGCGCGGGCTCGGGTCACCGATCGCCCGCCAGGCCTGGTAGATCCGCTCACGCAACGCGTAGTCCGGCAGCGGCACGCGTCCGGAAGGGCGGCGCGCATCGACCTCACGGCGGCGCTTCAAGGTCAACTTGCGCCGGATCTTGAAAAGCTCGCTCATCAGATGGGTCGGCGCCCCATGCCGGATGAAGTACGTCTCGAGGGCCTTGGCTTCGTTGACCAGCGCGACCGCGCGCAGGCCGGCCTTCAGCGCCGCGCCATCGAAGGCGATCCCGATGGTGAGCGTGCGCATGGCGGCCAGGCGGTTGAGATCGATTGCTGAGAGCCGTCGCAGGTGGACCAACTGATCGCCGTCGATACCGGCGGCGTGCAGTTCGTCCGGCTGCGCTTCGACCAAACGGACCGTGACGTGGTTGAGCAGGACGAGACGGACCTGGGTGTCATGCAGAGCGAGCATCAGGCTTCTCCCGCGGGACGCACTGGGCCGCCGTCCACTTCGGCTCCTGCGCTGGCGGCGCGCGTCCGCCGCAGGCAAGCCAGCAGCTCCCAGAAAGCACCGGCAGCGATGTCTGTCGGATCCGCGAGCCAGAGCAACAACTCCGATGGCTTGGATATCGGCGTGACCGCGTCGTGCTCGACCTGGCCCGTGATGGTGGCAAGCAACCACCAGACACGTTGCCGCTCCGGCGAGGCTGATGCCGCCTCTGGCAGCGCCGACAGCCGGTAACCCGCTGCCACCGTCGACTCCGGCTGCACGCAATCCTCCAGACCGGCCGTCTGCGCAAAGGCTCTTGCGCGGACGAGCAGATCATCGCCGGCGACAGCAGGCTGGCCAGCGGGTGCGGCACCGGCGGTGGCGACTGCGGCATCGGAGGGCCTGTGGACCGGGTCATCGGGCCGTTCGCGTACCGAGTTCGCCCGCAGGGCGTCGCGCAACGCCTGAGTGGTTTCACCGAGGTGCGCAGCCAGTGCGGCTTCGCACGCCTCGCTGGTGGCGGCGACACTGAAAGTGCCGGTATGCGGATATTTTTCAGCGATCCGTCGGAAGATGGGCTCAAAGACCGTGACATACAGATCGTCTTCGCTCATCGAATGGCGCGCCTGCACATAGCGCTTCAACGCGTTCAGCCGCGGCTGCAGGGTCTTGACGTCCAGCCCGGAGATTTCGACCACCGCCTCGCCCAGAGTCCGCAGTCGCTCGGTGGCGTACAGGTAGAGACCCAGGGTTGCGGTGTTGACCGACAAGCCCTGCGCATGCAGCGCGTCCTCCAGCGGCCGCAGCGTCAGCGTCCGCCCCAGCTCGGCCTCCAGGCGCGACTTGAGGGCGACGATGCCTGAAGCCTTGTCCCAGAAGGTCATCTCGCCGCGCTGTTCGTTTTCGATGAGGTGGGCCGTGAGCACATGGCGCTCCGATCGCCACGGCCGAAACAGCACCACGAGCTTCTGGTATCTCGGATCGCGCGTCTCCGCCCACAGTTGCCGCAGCGCGAGCAGTCGTGTGTTGCCACCGGCCTCGACGATGAAGTGCGACTCGCCAGGCCGCCGCGTCACGGTGAGCGGCGAGCGCAGGCCACTGGTGCGGATCGATTCCTTGATGTCATCGAACTTGGCGTTCTCGGCCCGGCGCGGGTTGTGCTCATAGGGTCGAATCTCGTCGACCATCAGCTCGATCTGGCATTCCGCGCGTGGCTCGGTCTGGCCGACCAGACCGCGCGCGTTGTTTCCAGGATTACCGACCTGCAGCGATTCCGCCACCAAGCGCCGGCGCTCATCGACTGAGACCTTGCCGCTCATGACGATGGTTCCTCGTGGGGCTCGTCGGCATGAACGCCCTGCAGGCTGGGAATGAGTTCCCAGGCGAGCTGGTGCATGACGGTGCTGGCGCTCGGCATCACACCGTCGCGCCGGCGCTCATGCCGGTGAACGGGGATGCGCAAGGTCGCCGCCTCCTTGTAGGCCTTGGCATGCGGTACCACGGTGTCGAGGACGGTTACGCGGCCCTTGAGGCGGATGAAGTCCTCGCGGATACCGGATGCGATCAAACGGGCGTCGGCGGTACGGTCCTGCCGATAGATCACCGCCTTGACCGGCCCCAGCGTGGCGCCGCGCGCTGCCGGGTTCGAGCCGGTCGAGCAGTTCCATCGTTCCGTCCTTGAACTCGCGCGCCGAAAGAATTTCCGGCGTGATCGGCGAGACGAGGATGTCGGCCGCCATGACGGCCGCGTCCTGCAGGGGCCCGATCGCACCCTGGGTATCGTTCAGCACGCAGTCGTAGTTGCCCGCCACCACCGGCGCCTGCAGCGCGAAACGCAGCCGAAACCCCCGGTCGATGCGGTTCAAGAGCCACTTGGGCAGGTGGCCCTCGGGATCATCCGAGACCACGATGTCCAGGTTCGGGTAGATGGTCGAGGTGATGCACGCAGCCGTGACTTCGCCGCGGACGATGACTTCGGTCAGGCCAGCAGCGCGCCAAGATTGGCCGTGAGCGTCGTCTTCCCGACTCCGCCTTTGGTGCTTGTGATGGTGAACTTGATCATCGATTCCTTGCCGATTCAGGTCTCTGATCAGGCATACGGAATCGATGAAAAAGTGTCGGGTCACTCCTTCAAATAGTCGCCAAGCCCGTGATCGGCGAAGACCTTGCGGATCCGCTTGATCTCCTCGTAGAGCGTGCCGCGCGGGATTCGAAGCCGCTCGGCGGCCTCTTTGATGGAAAGTCCCTCATCGCCCAACATCACGCACAACCGCCGTTGCGCCGGGCTCAGCCGATCGAGCGCGCGCGCCACATCGATGCGCGCGTGCTGCCGATCCAAGCCCGGGTGATCGCCGCCGGCCGTGGACTCGTCATCGGCGAGCAATTCGCCGAACGTCATCCCGTCCTCTGAACCGTCGATCGTCGCGTCGAGCGACAGTGCGTCACGATTGCCGGCGCGCCTTTCTGCCATCTGCTCGCGCATCAGGTCGGTCAGCTTGTTGCGAATGACCTGGGCCATGTAGCCCACCGGTGGGTTGTCCGGGTCGGGGCTGAGTTTCTGGCGCACCACGATCCAGTGCGCCAGGCAGTCCTGAACCAGGTCGTCGAACTCCTCGCGCGCGAGGGCTCGAGATCGCCTTCGAAATTCACCAATCAGCTTCTTCGTGACCGCAATTTCCTACTTCTGGAGTCCATCTCCGTGCTTGAGCGCCATTTCGTTCCTCGTCGGTTGCCTGACGGGGAGAGGAACGAGCGCGAATCAGCGGGCCTGACTCGATGAATGAGTCACGTAATCAAGCGCTAAGCCGGTGGATTGCCGACCATGCCGACACTTTTCGGGCGGATTCCGTAACCCGAAACGCAGGGGCGTTCTCGATAGATGGCGATAGGTGGCAATCCTTGGCGGAAACCACCTGATGCCGGTCGCGGGACGCCTTGAGACGTGCGAATGCCGCTGCGATAGCA
>JANXRW010000155.1 GCA_025356655.1 Betaproteobacteria bacterium
GGGCCTGAATGGGAAGGTTAAAGTCACACTGAGAAGATCCTACGGCTTTCGCACCTTCAAAGCCACGGAATTGGCGCTTTATCATGTACTTGGGAAATTGCCCGAGCCACCTATGGCCCACAGTTTCTGCTGACGAACCCATTTTTTCTCCTGGCTCTTGCTCGTCGGCAGTGGCGTGTCCGCGTCGCCCACCAAGTCGCCAGCGATAGCGCGTATGTCGTAGGTCAAGTCCACGTCTTCGGAGAAGCGCCGGATGACACGGTAGGCCTTCGACAAGGACGTGCCGCCCTTGAAAACCAGGTGGTCCGCGTATGGGCCGGCAAAGAGGTGGCGCAGCGACCAGACGACCCAAACATCTTTTTCCAGCAGATGGGGTAGCAGGCCCGACGTGTTGGCTGCAACGTTGAGGGCGTCCAGGCGTTCGGCGGCAGAGAGTTGGAAGAACTCAGTCATGGGTCACGAGTGCGCTGACCTCTTGGGCCATCCACGTAGGAAGGCGTGACCGCGCCGAAGCGACTTCCTTCAGCTCGGACGCCGGCAGTTTGATTCGAAGTTTTTCAATGGCTTCGCGGGCCTTCTCCGGTCCCAGCCAAGCCAATGCCCGCACCACCTCGCCTGCAGCACGCCCAGGAAAGATCAACTGCCAAATCGGGGCGTGCCGGAACTCGACCACCTGTGCGCCCAACTGCAAGCGACGACTTGGACCGGACGTGAGATAGACCGCCCGCATCGGTACCTGCGTGGTCAGGCCCAGCGCGTTGGCGGCGGCTGCACCGTGCGACACAATGATTTCCCCACGCTGATTCGCAAGGCCCTCGACCATCTTGACGGCCGACGGCGCGCGGGTGCCATAGCGACTTTCGACGGGCAGGACATAGATCCCGCGGCCGGCGCGCAGCAGGGTGCCACGCTGCACCAGGCGGGACAGCACTTGATCTACGGCTGCGCGGCTGCCCAGATGCAGCAGTTCCTTGGCGACCAAAGGTGTGCCCTCGGGTTGGCCCGCAGCGTGTTCGAGGACTTGTTGGGCAAGGGTTTGCATGACGGTAGCTCCATTTTGGCAGAAGTATATAGCTGGTTCTGACAGCACTCAAGCTGCAAGAGCGCACAGGGCCCCGGATCGCGCCTCTAGCCTGGATGCTTTTGTTCCACGGAGCCATTGGATGGCTTGACATCATTGTCGTACGCATGTAGCGTGTGTCAATAACTCGTACACATTTAATGAGTATGAAATCATCGTCCCGTTACAGGCAATTCGGCGAGCACCTTCTCCAGCTTCGGCAAGTTCGCGGTATTGGTACCCAGGGCGAACTCGCCAAACTGCTCGGCGTCAAGCAGCAAACGGTCAGTCGATGGGAGGCTGGTACTTCCCGTCCGCGCGCCGACGAGATACCGGGGATAGCGGCGGCGCTCAAAGTTGATCCGAGGCAACTGCTCGTGTTCGCGGAGCAAGCGCCGGAGGCGGCCGTCACGGTTTCGTTTGACCGGCCGCTTCCACTTCACGCGCTGACTGCGGACAGCTTCGAGCGCTTTTCCCTCGACTTCATCGCGACGCTCTACCCGTCCGAGCAAGTACACCCAGCCGGTAAGGCGGGCCACAAGCAGTTCGGCCTCGATATCGAGGTCACGTTCGCAGATGGAGCCGTCCACACCTTTCAATGCAAGCGCGAGGCGGATTTTGGTCCGGCAAAGGTAAGTCGAGCGGTCGCGGCTCACACGGCCGAAGCCGAAAAGAAATGTCTCCTGCTCTCGCGGGTCGCAAGTCCACTCGCGCGAGCCGAGGTCCGTAAGCATGCTAACTGGGACCTCTGGGATCAGGAGGACATCTCCCGACGGGTTCGATCGCTTGCGCGTGTCGAGCAGCATCGCCTCGTCGATATCTATTTTCCTGGGCAACGTTTCGCGCTCTTGGGGCAGTCGGAGCCGGGGCCGTGGCTTACGGTTCACGAGTTCTTTGCACCTCACCTCGCTGAAGGCCGTATCTTCAACCAGCGATGGGAACTGGTGGGGCGGGCGCAAGAGTTAAGTGAGCTCGATCGTGCGCTGGGCGATTCCTCGGTCGTGGCCGTGAGCCTTGTCGGGCCTGCGGGTGGGGGCAAGTCACGAGTGCTTCGGTCGGCGCTCGACGCCTATACAGACGCACATCCCGGGGTGCTGGTGCGCATGATCTCGCCGACTCAAGAGGTCACTGCGAAAAGTCTGGAAGAACTTGGGCTAGGTGACAAGTTGCTGATCGCTGAGGACGCGCATGATCGCAACGACATCGGGCAACTCGTTCGCTACGTCGCCGATGAACGCAATCGTGCACGGCTTCTCCTCGTCTATCGCCCATATTGGAAGGGCATCATTGATCGAGAACTTGGCCAGCTCGGGCTCACGGGCGCGCTTGTACGATCGGTCACCCTCGGAACACCGTCGAAGGCGGATGCAGCACAGTTGGCGGCGCAGGTCCTCTCCACGCACTCCTCTTCCACCGACGCCGCACAGGCGATTGCAGAGCTGGCGTACGACAGTCCGCTTGCGGTGGTCGTCGGTGCGCAGCTCGTGGCGAGGGAACGAGTGCATCCGCAGCTCTTCGGATCTAACGACGAATTCCGCGTAGCCGTCCTCAAGCGCTACGAGAAGGTCATCGCAGAGGACATCGCGACCGGAAAGGATCAAGAGCGCGTTCACTCGATGCTGTGCGTCCTTGCGCTTATCCAACCGGTCGTGCCGGACGATCGCCCCGTCTTGGAACTCCTTTCCACTATCGAGGAAATCGACGCGAAGGACGCCTCGCGTCTCACACGTCTCCTCATCGACTCGGGTGTGCTGTTCAAGCGGGGCGCCAAGTACCGCCTGTCGCCCGACCTCCTTGCCGACTCGATTATCGAAACGGCGTGTATCACGTCGCGCGGGGAGTCGAACGGATACGCGGAACGCGTATTCGAAGCTGCCATCCCAGAGTACAAGGAGCACATTCTCCTCAATCTGGGACGCCTCGACTGGCGGCGCAACAAGGGCGATACGTCTGACAGCCGCCTACTGGATCAACTTTGGACGTCGCTCAGATGGCAGGATGACTACGACCACGCCCAAGTCCGGGCTGCCGCGGCGGCGGCGTACTACCAGCCTCGGCAGGCGCTGGTGTTTGCTCGACGACTGGCAGATCAGGGCCATGGCAAGGAAGAAGACGTGTGCCGCATCATCCGCGCCGCCGCGTACAACCTCGACCACCTAGTGGATGCGTGCTCGCTCCTCTGGGAAGCGGGCAAAGACGATGCGCGCCCGACCAATCGGCATCCGAATCACCCGATCCGGCTGCTCACGGAGCTTGCCACAGCAGAGCCACGCAAGCCGATCGAGCATGTCGAACAGGTCGTCGACTTCGCTCTCTCGCTCCTCGATTTGCCGGAAAGCTGGGCAAGCGCAAACACTCCGTTTGACGTTCTCCGCGGGGCACTCGCGACCGAAGGGCACTTCACCGCGGCCGCAACCGATCGTGAGATCACGATTTCGAAATACGCGATACATCGCGAGCGAGTAAAGGAGGTGCGACAGCGGATCATCTCCGCACTGTTTGCAAGCCTCTCGAGCGCGAATCAGCGGCGCGCTTTCCTCGCTGCGGGGCGTCTCGGTGATGCACTTCACGGACCAATGGCGGCGACAGAGGAAACCGACGATCCATGGGGTGACGAGTTCGTCGACACACTTCACCGACTTGACGCGTTGCTTGGCGCCGCAGAAATCACCGCCCCCGTTCTAGTCCGTGTCGCAGAGTCCGTGCAATGGCACGCTTTCTACGGGCCTCACCGCTCGCGCTTGATCGCCGAAAGGGTCATCGCCCGCCTCGATCGCGATATCGAGACACGGGCAGCACGCGCTCTTATCGACGCATGGGGAACGAACACCTGGCCAATAGAAGAAGACGCGGTGGGCCGTCCGCGGCACGAGGCGGACATTGACACCCTTTGCCGTGACCTGGCTCAACGATTCCCGGAGCCTGAGGCCCTTGGTGATTTCCTGAAGGGTATCCTCGCCAGCATCGAGAATGCGACCGGCACGCCGGATTACGGGCCCGCGCAGCTTTTCATCGGCCGCCTCCTGTCGAGCAATCTTGAACTTGCTCGACACCTCGTCCGTAAGCGGCTTTCCGACGAACGATCGATACTTGCCGCATACGCCGGGCGAGCGTTGGGGGTGCTCGTCACGCAGGTGCCCGATGAAGCGCGCCAGTTGGTCTCTCGTATGCTCGAAGGCGGAGATCACCATTTGCGGTTCGTATCGGAGGGCTACACCTTCGCGACACATATGGCGCCGTATTCCGAGGCCGATGTCGTCGCGCTGCGGCGCATCTTCACGTCCGAGGACAGAGCGGTACTAGCCTACGCATCCGACATCACACGCGAGGTTGCCCGGAACGACAAGCTGTTCGCGATTGATCTCCTTGCCAGCATGAACATCGACCTGGCGCTCCGCTCTACGCGGGACATCTTCATGTGGCTTGCCCATGGCGACACGATCCCATTCGCCCTCATTCGCGACGATCAGCTTCGGCGCCTGGTCGAAGGCCTGCGGAACGCTCCTCGTCTCGACGATCATTGGCTGAACCACTTCCTCAAGAAGGCGATCCGACGTGCTCCGGCTCTGGTGCTCGATCTCGCCAAGGCGCGCATCGAAGATGCTTTGCAAAGCGAAGATTGGAGCAGGCATCCTCTTGGTCACCTGATTCGCGAGGAGAACGCGTTAACATTGCTCGCACACCCGGAAGGACCCGCACAATTTCGCGATCTTCTCGAATGGGCGCGCGAGCGCATCAGCGACTACCGGTTCGGGTATCACTTCGCCGATCTCGTGCGCGTGCTGTGCGGGCGCTATGACTCCGCGTGTATCGGGTTGCTAGAGGAATGGGCGAGCGGAGGGACGGTCGAGCACGTGAACGTCCTTGCCGCGGTCTTGCGCGAAGCTGGACAATCCTTCATCTACGACCAAAGCGCCTTCATCAGCCGTGCGCTTCGCTTCGCTCGCAAGCTCGATATCAAGGCGCACAGGGTCCTGTCTTCGGCAATCTTCGCATCTGCGGTGAGTGGTGTTCGGTCGGGTGTGCCGGGGAAGCCTTTCGATTTCGATCTCCGGCTCAAGACGCACGCGGAGCAAGAACTAGCGCAGCTTGGTCGCGCTGACCCGGCGTATGACCTCTACCGAAGACTTCTTGAGCATGCCAAGCAGGACATCGAAAGCCAAGAGCGCGACGGGCGCCTCATGGACGAGAACGACGAAGCAGCATGACGATGCGCCCTGACGGTAAAAATATGAGTGAAAAAGCGTTTATAAACAATGCGTTAAGCTATTTGGTGTCGGTGCTTTTTTGAGGCACTTTTCAACCGACAGGAGCGCATGTTGGCGGTCCTATGAAGCCTCACGTGGACCGATAGGTGGCGATAGTTCTCGAAAGGTGCCTTTTTTGACAATCGCCCGGAAACCCGCGCCAATGCTGGTGCCTGACAGGTTGACGGTAAAAATGACGGCAAAATTCTTAGGGGCAGCCGCGAGCGCCCTACGAATCAACAGCTTAGAAAGATCGTTGATGATCGAGTGGGAGTAGATGGCGTCAGTCACATTGGTTGAAAAACTATATAAAACAATGCGTTATATATGCTGTTGATGATGTTTATGACATCGTCAACAAAGAGCTGCAGTTATTCGTAACATTATGTTCCATAAGCAGTTTGTGGCCTTACAGCTTTCTTGCCCCGCCAGGGGTACCGTTTCTATCTGACGGTATTTCTGACGGTAAAAATTCGAGCGCATGAGCATGCGTCTCGTATCCCTCTGTCGGTGATCTGACTAGTGCACACACTGGACAAGTTGGTTTTTTCCCGCTATTGTTCGATCCATGGTCGTCACCCGCCACGATTTCACCGATGAACTGATCCTGCGCATCCGCGATTCGGGTGGGTAGCCAGCCCCATCTTACCCG
>JANXRW010000158.1 GCA_025356655.1 Betaproteobacteria bacterium
AAAGGGGGCACTTCACCGACACCCTGCTGAACCAGACCGGCCCTGAGGGCCCACAATATTTCACTAGGCGGTCAGATTTTCCGGGGAATGAAACCGAGACAAAAAGCCGGTGGCCCAGCGAAATAACTTGCGACCCAACAGTCGGGTCACGAGCACTTCAATGGCAGCCTGGTGGTGCCGGTGGTGGGGCTGGATGGGCATGTGCGCGAGGTGTACGTGCGCAGCCTACGGGACGATTTGCGGCCCGGCACCCCGAAGCATTTGTATTCCTGATCAGCAAGGAAGCTCAGCCGCGCGAATTGCGTGAAGCGGACTTGGCGTTGCCTGACAGGCAGCTCGTGCCAGTCGCTCAAGGATAGAGCGAAGGTCAAATCGCCGGTTAAACAGATACTGAACCTGCCCGAGATAGCGATGCCCGTACTTCTCGAAGGCGAACGCGTGGTGCGTCCCGGCCAGGGCGGTCTTGAGATTGCCCAAGGCCGAGTTGACGGCCAGGAAAGACGGATGCTTGGCGCTGGCGAGCCCACCGCCGGTGACGTACTGCTCATGCTGGATGCCCGTGCCGCGCGCGGCCGTGAAGCATCCCAGCCCGTCCGTGACTAGCGTGGCCGGCGCCGCCAGCGAGTTCTCAGCGAACTCTTGGATCGACTTCTTGGTGAACGGACGACGCGACAGGCACATGAAGACGGCTTGCCCCGACTCGGTGGTCTGCGCCGCGGCGACGAAGGCGACCTTGTTCTCCGAGCCCCGCCCGCGCTTGCCGCCGGGGCGCTCGCCTCCGAGGTAGGCGTCGTCGGCCTCGATGCGGCCTGTCAATTGCCGATTCTCCTCGCGCACGAACATCACCTCCATGAGCTTGTGCTTGACCAGCCAGGCGGTGGGGTAGGACACGTCGAGATGGCGTTTGAGCTCGAGCGCCGAGATGTTGTTCTTAGCTTGCGTCATCAGGTGCATGGCCAGGAACCACTCGGGCAGCGCGAGCTTGCTGGACTCAAAGATCGTGCCGCTGAGAACGCTGCACAGGTAGCGGCAGGCGCCGCACTGGAAGTACAGCCGATCTTGCCGGCGTAACTCGCTGTGCCAGCTGCCCTGGCAGCGCGGGCAGACGAAGCCTTCAGGCCAGCGCCAGCCGCCGATCGCGTCCTCACAGCGTTCATGCGAACCCACTGTTGTCCAGAACAGATTATGACGTTGGATCGTCCGACGGTGTAGGGTGTAGGTGAATCGCCAACCCAACCTCCACCCAGCCGAAGACGACCCAACGCGAAAGCATCATGCAGCAGGTTCAGCCAAATACCAAAGCTGATTCCGCGAGCCGACTTTGAACGCAGGGTTAGGGAAAGGGGCGCGGAATATCGCAGCAAGGGGTTGTCGAGCTGGAGCTAGGTTGTCGGCATGCTGTTCTGCCAGCTTGGCCGGGCGCATGCCCTGCGGGAAATTCAACGCGGACTGAAGAGTTGCGAGGGCAAGTGGGCCCACCTGGGCATCGAGGCACCGGCGCGCTCGTCGCTGTCCTACGCCAATGGCCATCGCTCCTGGCAACTGTTCGAGAAGGTGTTCTACGGGTTGTTCGAGATCGTTGCCGCCAAAGCGGTGGCAAGAGGAGGTTTTGCGTCAAGAACAAACGGGTCAGCATCGATTCGACTGTCATCGATCGGTGCTTGTCCAGGTAGGGCTGGGCAACGTTTCGCACCACCCAGGGTGCGGTCAAGCTGCATCTGGTCCTCGACCACGACGGCTACCTGCCGTGTTTCGGAATCATCACCGACGGCAAGGTGGCCGACGTCAAGGCCGCCCACCCAAGGCACTTTTCGCCCAACACCATCGTCGTTGATGATCGAGGCTACAACGACTACAGACTGTTCTCCAAATGGACGGAGGCCAGCGTCTACTTCGTTACGCGGATGAAGGACAACACCTTGTTCGAGGTGGTCGAGGAACACACCGTCCCGCAGAACCGGAACATCGTCAAGGATCAAACCATCCGCTTGAGCGGCAGGGGAGCGCAGGAGAAGTGTCCGCATCTGTTGCGCCGGGTCGAGGCGATCCGCGAGGACACTGGCGGCACTCTCGTCTTCGTCACCAATCATCACGGTCTCGGTGCAAGCACCATCGCCGCGATCTACAAGGACCGCTGGCACATCGAACTGTTCTTCAAGGCGATAAAGCAGAATCTGAAGATCAAGACCTTCGTCGGCACATCGGCGAACGCGGTCAAGACCCAGATTTGGACGGCATTGATCTCGATGCTGCTCTTGCGCTATCTGCCACTGTCCTCCCGCTTCGGCTGGAGCTTGGCCAATCGGGTCGCGCGCCTGCGCATGAATCTCTTTACTCATCGTGATCCGATGGCCTGGCCCGACCCACCCTTCGCCACTCCGCCGGATCCGCGAAATCACCCCCAGGCCAATTTGGTCTTCACTTGATCTTGGACAGCACCCGGAGGCACGATCTTGAAACCCCCTCATCACCTGCCTGAAACCCGCGTCAATTCAAGGCATCATCCGTGGGGTTTTGGCTCTCTTGGACAGCAGCGGTAGTTATCACGAAGTGCAGGCCGGGCGGGGGAACGGCGGGTCGCGCGGGCGCTCCGCTGCTCATATCCCCCCGCGGCCCTGTGGCCGGCAGCAGGAGGCGCGGGTGTGATCACAGCCGGAAGCGCTGTAGGGACTGCGACAGGCTGGCGGCGACGCCGTGCATGTCCTTCGCTTCGCGCGCAGCCTCCCGGGCCGCGGCTTCGTTCTCTTCGGTGGACGCGGCCACGCGCTCGACGCTGGAGGCCAGATTGTCGGTGGCTTGGTGCTGTTCGCCCAGCGCGCAGGTGATCTCCGTGGTCACCCGGACGACCTCGGCGGCGCTGATCTCAATCCGGGCGATGGCCTCGCCGGCGCGATTGCCGAACTCGACGCCGCGCGCCACGCGGTCCTGCGTGGCCTGCATGGCACGCGTGGTCTCCTGGGCACTGGCCTCGATGGCCTTGGCCATGGCGGTGATCTCCTGCGTGGATTGGGCGGTGCGCTCGGCGAGCTTGCGCACCTCGTCAGCCACAACGGCGAAGCCGCGTCCCTGTTCACCGGCACGGGCCGCCTCGATTGCCGCGTTGAGCGCCAGGAGATTAGTCTGGTCGGCCACCTCACGAATCACCTTGATGACGCTGGAGATGTTTCCGGTGTTGCGCGAAAGCGTTTCGATCGCCGCAGCGCCGTCTGCTACCTGAGCGGCAATACCGCGGATTTCGTCCACACTCTGGGAGATGATCTCGCCGCCTTGCTTGGACAGCGTCGCGCTCTCCTGCGTTACTTTCAGGGCAGTCTGGGCATTGCGCGCAATGTTGCCCATGGACGCGGTCATCTCCTGCAGGGCCGCGGCCATGCTCGACGTGGAATCGCTTTGCACTGTGCAGCCGCGGACGATCTGATGTGAGGTTTCGGAGAAGCGCTCGGCGATCGTGGCGATGTGCTGGGACTCCTTCTGGATCTGTCCCACGAGTTCGCGCAGCGAGGCTTGCATGCCGGCCATAGCGGGGAGCACCGCGTCGGGGCGTCCGTTGTGCGAAGGGATCGGTTCGCTGAGGTTGCCCGCCGCAATGCTGAGCGCCGCGCGGGTGGCCTCGGCGGGTTCCCCGCCAAGGGGGGAGATGACCATGCGCTGGAGCAGGCCGATCAAGACGGCGACCATCAAGCCAGCGACCAGGAGGCTAACGGCCACGATGGTGAAGGCCCGCGAGTTGGCCCGGGACGACACTTCGCTGCTCGGGTAGGCCGCGTAGACGTGGAAATTCCAGGCCGGGAAAGGCGTTTCCACAACCGTCCAGTCCGGGTTCTTTCCAGCAAGTATTGCCGTTACCTCCGCTTCGGACAGAGTCGTCGAGCGGAATCGGACCTTGGCCTTGTCATCACTCACCGCGACAAAGCCGGTATCCAGGATGCGCGATCGACCGACGGCCTCCTCCAAGGGCTTAAGATCCACCTTGTACCCCACGTACCAGATGCCCACGGTGCGGTGGGCGCTATCGAGTATGGGCTCATAGCCGGTGATGAAGGGGTTGCCCAGGATGTCCACTTCTCCGTAGTACGCCCGGCTCTGGTGGATTTCGGCAATGGCGCGGCCCTTGGGGTCCAGGCTGGTGCCGACGGCTCGATTGCCGTCGGCCTTCTTGACGTTGGTCGCGATGCGAACGAACTCGTCCCCGGCACGGGTGAACAGGGTCGCTGTGCCGCCGGACAGGGCCACGACCCCATCGACGAGATCGAAGCGGTTTGCCTGCGCCCGGCCACCGAGTAACAGGTCAGGCACGGTGCGCCCCGCCACCGTCGTCGCTGGGCCCTCGGCGGCGCTGCCCAGGGCATCGCCCTGAGAGCGCAGTAGCCGCATACTGGCCTGCACGCGTTCATGCATCAAGTTGTGGGTGACGCCCAACATATCCACAACGCTGGCCACCTGAACCTGCGCCTTTTCACCCACATCGCGGTGAATGCGCCAACTCTCGGTCCAGCCCAATAGCGCGGCCGCCAGAATCAGCGCTGGCAGCAGGACCAAGGCAACGGCGGCGACGATGCGCCCCCGGAATGACTTCAACATTCGGCTTCTCCCAGATTTCCTCACCAGGCCCGAGATGGGCGGTCGGCCCACGTCCCGATGGGACGGGTCTTTCGTGCAAAGCAAACCGTGCGACAGGGGTGGCAAAGGCGGCGAACAGACGCGGACCGGATCGTCTACCCCAAGAATATCGGCTGGTAGTCGAGGAGCTTTAGGTCGGTGTTGGCGTGCCCTGTCGATCGCGCTGCATTTGCGGCGTGCCCAAAATCTTGCCCGCCGTGACGGGATGATTAAACACGCGCGGACCTATGCCAGAGCGGCAATTAAGGCCCCCCTTTCGTTGATGCCCCGCCACCGGGGCTTTGGCTGCGGGGATGGCAGTGAATGTGTGAATTGCAAAGAAATAGGACTCCACGGCGGCCCCGGCGAGACGCCTGCTTTTGTTTTAGCCTAGACCTGCCCCCAAGAGCGAGGTCACACCCCGATCGATCCGGTAAGGATTTTCAACCGAATCCACGGTGGTACAAAGCGTAGAGCCAGGGTGTGTGGAGTTCGATCTAGGGGGACTTAGGCGCGCAGGAAGCGGGCCTCGCCCAAGATGTGCGTGGCAACCACGCAACGCTCGTCACCGAGGATAAGGAGCGCGAAGAGACGCTCGGTGAGACTTTTTGCGCGCATCATGCGCCAGTCCATCTCCTGGGTCGGTGTCCAGTCCAGAACGACGAAGTCGGCCTCCTTGCCGGGCGCGAAGTTCCCGATGTGTTGGTCCAGGTAGAGCGCACGCGCTCCGCCTAGTGTGGCCAAGTACCAGGCACGCAGGGCCCCCAGCGGCCGTTGGTGGGTCTGGCTGACGCGGTAGGCCTCGGCCAGGGTGCGGATGAGGCTGTAAGACGTTCCTCCACCAACGTCGGTGGCCAGTCCTACGCGCATACCCTGGCGTACGCTCTCGGCGTGATCGAAGAAGCCGCTGCCCAGGAACAGGTTGGAGCTGGGGCAGAAGGCTGCGGCGGTTCCTGTCTGCGCCAGCAATTGGCGGTCGGCTTCGTCCAAGTGGATGCAGTGGCCATAGATCGCGCGTGGTCCGAGCAGCCCGAAACGCTCGTAGACCGCGGTATAGCTACGCTCGCGCGGGAAAAGTTTACGAATCCAAGCGATCTCCTGGGGATTCTCCGCCAGGTGCGACTGCAGATGCAGGTCCGCACGCGACGCGAATAACTCGCCGCAGGCCTCGAGTTGCTCCGCCGTGGAGGTGGCCGCAAATCGCGGCGTGAGACTGTAGCCTAAGCGCCCCTGGCCGTGCCAACGTGCGATGAGCGCCGCACTTTCCTGGGCGCCCGATTGGGCGGTGTCGGCGAGCGCGGGGGGACAATTGCGGTCCATCAGCACCTTCCCGCACAAGGTGCGTACCCCGGCCGCCTGTGCCGCGCCGAACCAGGCGTCCACAGAATGGGCGTGCACCGTGGCGAAGACCGAAGCGGTCGTGGTGCCGTGGGCGAGCAGGCGCCCGAGGACAAAGCGCGCGGTGTGCTGCGCCACCTCGGGATCCGCGAAGGCTTGTTCCGCCGGAAAGGTATAGTCGCCAAGCCAGTCGAGGAGCTGCCGCCCGAAGGAAGCGATGACACCTGCCTGGGGATAATGGATATGCGTGTCGACCAGCCCGGGGAGGATCAACCGCCGGCGATAATCGAGTTGCCGGGCCTGGGCCAGCCGTTGCGCGGGGAATTCCCGTTCCAGCTGCGTCCAGGGCCCGGCGGCAACCACCCGTCCCGCATGGATGAGGAGGGCACCGTCCTCGAACCAGCCCATGGAGCGGGCGTCCTCGGCCTCCCCGGGGTCGTCCAGGAAATGAAGGACCTGGCCGCGCACAAGCAGATCGCCGCCGGATGCCTGCATAGTCCTCAGTGCCTCTGCACCAGCTGGCGCGCCAGCCGGGTATGCTGTCCGACCGGTGGGGGCAGCTCCAGCACCTGGAATTGCCCGTCGCTCACCAGCACGCGTCCCGCCACTATGCAAAGCTCAGCACCCGCGGGCGCAGAGAACAGCAGCGAAGCCACCGGATCGTGCACGCTGGCCCCGGCGTGCGCCAGTCCGTCCATGCGAAACGCCGCCAGGTCCGCGCACAGGCCCGGGGCAATGGCGCCGATGTCGTCGCGTCCGAGCACTCGGGCCCCGCCCAGGGTAGCCATCTCCAGCACACGACGCGCAGTCAGGGATGCGGCATTGCCGTCTACGCGGGCGAGCAGGAGGGCCTGTCGCGCCTCCCCCAACAGGTGTGCGCCGTCGTTGGAGGCCGAGCCGTCCACGCCCAGTCCAACCGTCACGCCCGCGGCGTGCATGGCGGCCACCGGCGCGATGCCCGAGGCGAGTCGCATGTTCGACCACGGGCAGTGGGCAACCCCGGTGCCGGTGGCGGCAAACAGGCCGATCCCCTCGGCGTCCAGCTTCACGCAGTGGGCGTGCCATACGTCGCTCGCGGTCCAATCCACCCGCTGCGCGTATTCGCTGGGGGTCATGCCGAAGCGCTCACGGCTGTAGGCGACGTCCAAGTCGCTCTCGGCCAAGTGCGTGCGCATTCCCACGCCGTAGGCTCGCGCCAGGGCCGCTGACTCGCGCATCAGGTCTTGGCTTACAGAAAAAGGCGAGCAGGGCGCCACCACGATTCGCAGCAGAGCGCCGTGAGCGGGATCGTGCCAGCGCTCGATGAGTCGGCGGGTGTCGCGAAGGATCGCCTCCGGCTGCTCCACCAGAGCATCCGGGGGCACGCCCCCGCCGCTGCGGCCCACGCTCATGCTGCCGCGCGCGGCGTGGAAGCGCAAGCCGATCTGGGCGGCGGCCTCGATGCTGTCCTCGAGCCGGCAGCCGTTGGCGAAAAGGTAGAGATGATCCGAGGAGGTCGTGGTGCCCAAGAGCAGAAGTTCCGCCATGGCCACTAGGCTCGAGACGCGCAGCATCTCCGGGGTGAGGCCAGCCCACAGGGGGTAGAGTTCGTTTAGCCAGCCGAAGCGCTCGGCGTCCTGGGCGCGCGGCAGGGCCCGGGTCAAGCACTGGAACATATGGTGGTGGGTGTTCACCAGGCCGGGCAATAGCACGCGTCCGCGCAGGTCCAGGATCAGCGCGGTCTCGCCGGCGGGCACGACGACGTCCTGCGTGGTGCCCACGGCCTCGATCAGGCCGTCGCGAATCAGTACCGCACCGTCGGGGATCTCCCGGCGCGCGGCGTCCATGGTCACCAGCACATCGGCGTGTCGCAGTAAGGTCAGTGCCATGGCGCTCAGTGGCCCGGAAGGAAGGGTTTACCCAGGGAGGCGGGCAGGTTCAACTGCAGCAAGCGTCGGTCCCTTGAGATGAGCACCAGGACGATCACCGTGGCGATATAGGGCAGGGCAGCGAGCAACTGGACCGGGACGGCCACGCCCAGGCCCTGCGCGTGGAACTGCAGGATCGTCACCCCGCCGAAGAGGTAGGCGCCCAGCATCAGGCGCGAGGGCTTCCAGGTGGCAAATACCACGAGTGCTACGGCGATCCAGCCCCGCCCCGCCGTCATGTTTTGGACCCACAGCGGGGTGTAGACGGTGGAGAGATAGGCCCCCCCAATTCCTGCCATGGCGCCCCCGAAGACGGTGGCGCCGTAGCGGATGACGAGCACCGGGTACCCGATGGCGTGGGCCGCCTCGGGGGATTCGCCCACGGCGCGCAGCAGGAGTCCCAGCCGGGTACGCTCCAGCGTCCACCACACCAGCACAAACGCACTCACCGAGAGGTACACCACCGGATCCTGATTGAACAAAACACTGCCCAGCAGGGGGATGGCGCTGAGCACGGGTAGGGCCAGCGGCTTGAGGCCGGGCAGGCTGAAACTCACGTAATGCTGGCCGATGAAGGCCGACAGGCCGATGCCGAAGATGGTGAGTGCGAGCCCGCAGGCCGCCTGGTTGGCGCCGAGCGACAGTGCGAGCACGGCAAAGAGCGTGGCGGCGGCAGCGCCTGCGAGTGCGCCTGCGGCTAGTCCGATCGCTGGGCCCATTCCGGTGTCGGCGGCGGCTGCGAACCCGGCGATGGCACCGATGAGCATCATGCCCTCGACGCCCAGGTTGATGACGCCGCTGCGCTCGGCGACGAGCTCACCGAGTCCGGCGAAGACCAGTGGCGTGGCGGCACCCAGGGTGCCGGCCAGGATCGGCAGCAGGTGTTCGATCATGCGGCCTCCCGGGCGCTCGCCCCGCGCGGTTTGCGGAGCTGGTATTCCACGAAGACATCGGTACCCAGGAGGAAGAACAGCAGCATCCCCTGGAAGAGTCCCGTCACGGCCGATGGCAACTGCAGCGACACCTGCGCCGCTTCTCCGCCCAGGTAGAGCAGCGCCATGAGCAGTCCGGAGGCGACCATGCCCAACGGGTGGAGGCGGCCGAGGTAGGCAACAATGATGGCGGCGTAACCGTAGCCCGGCGAGATGTTGAGGTTCAACTGACCCACGGGTCCGGCAACCTCGCCCACGCCGGCGACGCCGGCGGTGACGCCCGACGCCACTAGGCTCAGCCACACCGTGCGGGTCGCGGAAAACCCCGCGTAGCGCGCGGCCGCTGGGGCGAGCCCACCGACCTTGAGTTGGAAGGCGAGGAAGCTGCGCGCGCCGAAGAGCCAGAACAGGCCCACGGCTGCCAGCGTGAGGAACACCGAGGCGTTGACCCGCATGCCCTGGAACAGCAGCGGAAAGAGCGAGGCGTCGCTGAACATGGCCGACTGCGGGAAATTCTGTCCCGCCGGGTCGCGCCAGGGGCCGGTCACCAAATAGGACAGGCCGAAGTCCGCGATGTAGGCCAGCATGAGGGTGGTGAGCGTCTCCTGCGCGTTGAAGTGCGTGCGCAGCCACGCGGGCAGGGCG
Source organism: Betaproteobacteria bacterium (assembly GCA_025356655.1). Lineage (GTDB taxonomy): Bacteria > Pseudomonadota > Gammaproteobacteria > Burkholderiales > SHXO01 > SHXO01. Next base: position 9,422 of record JANXRW010000158.1, read on the forward strand.
CCCCACAGCCCGCCGCCGATGGCCCCTGCCAGGATCATGGCGGGCAGTATCCAGGCGCTGGTGGACCCCTCCAGCAGCAAGGCGACGCCCCCGCCGCACACCGCTCCCGCGATCAGTTGCCCTTCGGCCCCGATGTTGTAGATACGCGCGCGGAAGCCCACGGCCAGCCCCTGGGCAATGAGAATCAGCGGCGAGGCCTTGACCAGGAGCTCGCTCCACCCGTTGCCGGTGGCCAGGGGGGATAGGAAGAACACGCGGAAGGCTTCCACGGGGGGTTTGCCTAGTCCCAGGAACAGCAGCGAACCCGTGACCAGGGTCAAGGCCACCGCCAGCAGCGGCGAGAGCAGGCGCATGCGCTGCGAGGGCTCGGCACGCGCCTCCAGGCTAAACATCGGCGGGCTCCGTGGCGGTAGCCGCTTCCAGGCCGGACATGCGCAGCCCGATGGCCAGGGCGTCGGTCTGCGCCTTGGGCTGCGCGCGGGAGAGCCGGCCCTGGGCGAGCACGGCGATGCGGTCGCTGATCTCGAAGAGTTCCTCCAGTTCCTCGGAGATCACCAAGATCGCCACTCCCCGCCGGGAGAGATCGATCAGCGTCTGGCGCAGGAAGGCCGCGGCGCCGACGTCCACGCCCCAGGTGGGCTGGGCGACGATCATGAGCTTGGGCTCCTGGAGGATTTCTCGGCCGACGATGAATTTCTGCAGGTTGCCTCCGGAGAGGCTGCGCGCGGGCGCCTCGGTGCCATTGCAGCGCACGTCGAAGCCCTCGATGCAGCGGCGGGCAAAGTCACGCGCGGCACCGAATCGCACCAGGCCATGGCGCACGAGGCCCCTGGCGTGGGCAGTGAGCATGCCGTTCTCCCACAGGGAGAGGCTGGGCACCGCGCCCCGGCCGAGCCGCTCCTCGGGCACGAAGCACAGACCAAGCGCGCGCCGCTCGCCCGCGTCGAGCGCTCCGACATCTCTCCCGCCGATGCGTATGGCGTCGGCGCGCACCGGCGTCTCGCCGGAGAGCGCGGCGAGCAACTCCGCCTGGCCGTTGCCGGAGATGCCGGCGATCCCCAGGATCTCGCCGCGGCGCAGGCTCAGATTGATGCCCTGGAGGCGGGTGCCGAAGGGGTCGGCCGGGGTGTGGTCCAAGTCACGGACCTCCAGGACGGTGCCCGTCTCCCCGGTGTAGGCGGGCGCCTCGCACACCGGCAACTCGCGTCCGATCATCATCCGCGCCAAACTGGCCGAGGTCTCGCGTGCGGGAGTGGCCTCGCCGGTGACCCGGCCGCCACGCATGACGGTGGCATGGTCGCACAGGGTCTGGATCTCCTGCAGCTTGTGGCTGATGTAGAGGATGCTCACGCCATCCGAGGCAAGGCGCCGCAGGGTGTCGAAGAGCGTCTGCACCGCCTGCGGCGTCAACACCGACGTGGGTTCGTCCAGGATGAGCAGTCGCGGGTCCTGCAGCAGGCAGCGCAGGATCTCCAGGCGCTGACGTTCCCCGACGGAAAGGCTGTGCACCAGGCGCTGCGGGTCCAGGGGTAGGCCGTGGCGCTGGGATAGCTCGGTCACGCGGGTGGCGAGGTTGCGCAGGTCGAAGCGCGTGTCGAGCACCAGCGCGATGTTCTCCACCACGGACAGGGTCTCGAAGACCGAGAAGTGCTGGAAGACCATGCCGATGCCAAGGCGGCGCGCCTGCGCCGGGTTGGCTACCGTGACCACCGCCCCATCCCAGAGCATTTCCCCTGCGTCGGCCTGCGTGGCTCCGTAGATGATCCGCATGAGCGTGCTCTTGCCCGCGCCGTTCTCCCCGAGCACCGCGTGGATCTCGCCTGGCATCACCTTGAGGTTCACCTGGTCGTTGGCCAGCACGCCCGGGTAGCGCTTGCTGATCTGGCGTAGTTCCAGGCGCGCGGTACCCCAGTCGCGCGGTCCCGCCGACGGGCTTGAGGGGCTGCTCACGGTGCGGGAGTCTCGCCTTCGACGGGATCGCGCCCTCGGGCGATGGCCCGCAGGATCGCCTCCGGCGTGGCCGGGGCATCGAGTCCTGGCCGGCAGCCCGGTCCCAGGGCCGCAGCAACGGCTTCGCGCAGGGCGAAGAAGACGCTAAAGGCCAGCATCAGCGGCGGCTCTCCCACGGCCTTCGAGCGGTGGATGCTGTCCTCGGCGTTGCGGTTATCGTACAGCGACACGTTCATCCGCTCCGGGCAATCGGAGGCGGTCGGGATTTTGTAGGTGGACGGCGAGTGGGTCATCAGCCGGCCCGCCTCGGGGCCATCGGGGCGCCACCAGAGTTCTTCGGTGGTGAGCCAGCCCATCCCCTGGATGAAGCCCCCCTCGGTCTGGCCGATATCGATGGCCGGGTTGATGGACCGTCCTACGTCCTGCAACAGATCCACCCGCAGCACTTGGTGTTCTCCGGTCAGCGTATCGATGGCCACCTCGGCGGCGGCGGCCCCGTAGGTGAAGTAGTAGAAGGGGCGCCCGCGCATGGTTTTGGGGTCATAGTGGATCTTGGGCGTGGCGTAGAAGCCGCTTTCCCAGAGCTTGAGCCGGGCCCGGTAGGCGCGCGCCACCAGCGCCCTGAAGGACTCCGTCCGCCCCGCACAGTAGACCTGGCCGTCGCGAAAGCCGACCGTCGAGGGCTCCACACCCCAGCCGCGCGCAGCGAATTCGGCCAAGCGCGCGCGGATCGCGGCGCTGGCCTGCTGCGCCGCCTTGCCGTTCAGGTCAGTGCCAGCGGACGCGGCAGTGGCCGAGGTGTTGGGAACCCGCGTGGTATCCGTCGAGGCCACGCGCACGTCGTCCATTGGCAGGCCGAATTCCCCGGCCACCACCTGGGCCACCTTGGTGTGCAGGCCCTGGCCCATTTCCGTCCCGCCGTGGCTCACCAGCACCGTGCCGTCGGTGTAGATATGCACCAGCGCGCCCGCCTGGTTGTAGTGGGTCGCCGTGAAGGAGATGCCGAATTTTACGGGGGTGAGTGCGAGTCCGCGCTTGAGGTGGGTCGAGTTGGCGTTGAACGCCACCACTGCGGCGCGGCGTTCCTCGTAGCGGCAGTCGCGCGCGAGCTGATCCACCAGGGCGGGGATGACGTTGTCTTCGACGCTCATGCCGTAGTGCGTGGTGTTCCGGGGGCCCGTCGGATCGCTGCCGTAGAAGTTCACCCGGCGCACCGCCAACGGGTCACGATCCAAGGCGCGCGCGATGTCGTCCATGACCGTCTCGATGACGAACATGCCCTGGGGGCCGCCGAAGCCGCGGAAAGCAGTGTTGGACACCGTGTGGGTCTTGCAGCGCAGGCTGCGCAGCGCGAGCGCGTCGAGGAAGTAGGCGTTGTCGACGTGGAACAGTGCGCGGTCGTTCACCGGCCCAGAGAGGTCGGCGGAGAAGCCGCAGCGCGAGGCGAGTGTGAGGCGAAGGCCCAGCAACAGGCCCGTCTCGTCGAAGCCCGCCTCGTAGTCGAACCAGAAGTCATGGCGCTTGCCCGTGATGGTCATATCGTCGTCGCGGTCCAGACGCAGCTTGACCGGGCGCTGTGTGCGCACGGCCAGGAGTGCGCAGACGCAGGCGACCTGCGCGGACTGCGACTCCTTGCCGCCGAAGGCGCCGCCCATGCGCCGGCACTCCACGCTCACCTGGTGCGCCCGCCAGCCCAGCGCGTGGGCCAGCATCTGCTGCATCTCGCTCGGGTGCTGGGTGGAGCAGTGCAGGTGCAGGGTGTCGTTCTCCCCGGGCAGCGCGTAGGCCACCTGGCCTTCAAGGTAGAAGTGTTCCTGGCCGCCGAGGCGCGCCGCTCCAGCCAGTCGTCGCGGTGCGCGCGCCAGCGCGGACTCGATGTCGCCCTGGCGCAACTCCACCGGGGGCAGAACCCAGGATTGCGCCGCTAGCGCCGCGTCCACGTCAAGCAGCGCGGGAAGGGGCTCGTAGTCGACGCGTGCAAGCCGGGCGGCGCGGCGGGCGGCTTCGTGTGTGCTTGCCGCCAGGGCAAATAGCGGCTGGCCGTAGAACTGCACCAGTCCCGGCGCGAGGATGGGGTCGTCGTGCAGGACCGGGCCGCAATCGTTCGTGCCCGGGATGTCCGCAGCGCTTATAACCGAGTGCACCCCGGGGGCGGCTAGGACTGGGCCGAGGTCTAGGGACCGGACCCGCCCGTGGGCGACGCGGGCCAGCCCCAGGGCCGCGTGCAGCGTTCCTTGGAGCTCCGGCATGTCATCGGTATAGAGCGCCCGCCCACTCACGTGCAGGGCGGCGCTCTCATGCGCGAGCGCTCCACCCACCGGCCAACAACCTGGGCGCGCCGTGTACCCGGGGGGGGCCACTCACGCCTCCACGGGTCGGAGGTCGGATAGGCGTAGCGCGGCCGCAGGATCCTGCTGCAGCCAGAACCGTCGCAGCAGGTTCACCGCCACCGCCTGGCGGTAAGCGCTGCTTGCACGCAAGTCCGTGAGCGGTCGGTAATCCGCGGCCAGGGCCGCCTGCGCGCGCGCGAGCGTCGCCTCACACCAAAGCTCGCCCAGTAGCGCCGCCTCGGTGGCTGCGGCGCGCCGGGCGGTGGCGTCCATGCCACCGAAGGCCATCCGCGCGTGGGCGATGCGACCATCGGCCTCGAGCCGCAAGCAAAAGGCGGCGCACACAGCGGCGATGTCCTGGTCCTGGCGCCGGGAGACCTTGTAGGTGGCGAACACCTGACGCAGCCCGTGTGGGGGGGCAGGCACGCGCACGCAGCGTAGGTATTCTCCGGGGGTGAGCGCGTTGCGCTGGTAGCCCAGGTAGAAATCCTCCATCGGCAGTTCGCGCTCCTGGCCGGCGCGGCGAAGGACGACGGTGGCGCCCAGCGCGATCAATCCGGGCAGGCCGTCGCCGATGGGCGACCCATTGGCCACGTTGCCGCCGAGCGTGCCGGCGTTGCGGATGGGCACGGAGGCGAAGCGCCGGGCCAGTTCCTCCCAGCCCGGTTCCTGCGCGCAGAGCGCCGCGAAGGATTCCGCTAGACTGGCGCCGGCTCCGATCACCAGTCCCGCCGCGTCGCTGCGGATCTCCCGCAGGGCCTCCACCGCGCCCACGTGGATGATCGCCTCGAACGTGCGCAGGTGCTTGGTGATCCACAAGCCGATGTCCGTGGACCCGGAGAGCAGCCTTGCCTGCGGCTCCTCCCGGCAGGCGGCATCCAAGGCCTCCAGGCTCCTGGGTGCAGTGTAGCGACCCGCGGGGCTCGCGTAGGACAGGGCAGGCAGGCGCTGGAGTTCGCGCAGGGCGTCGACGACCGCTGCGCTGGCCCAGGGCTGGCGCGGCGATTCGTAGGCCCGGCGCGCCGCCTCGATGATCGGGCGGTAGCCGGTGCAGCGGCACAGGTTCCCCGAGAGCGTGTCCGTCACCTGCGCACGCGTGGGGCACTGCGGCTGGGTCTCGTAGAGTACCCACAGGGACATGACGAAGCCGGGCGTGCAGAATCCGCACTGGGAGCCGTGGCAGTCCACCAGCGCCGCCTGCACCGGGTGCAGGGCGCCGCCGGCGAAGTCGGCCAGGTCCTCCACGGTGAAGAGTGCCATCCGGTCCAGGGTGGGCAGGAGGCGGATGCAGGCGTTGATGGCGCGCAGGCGCAACCGCCCGTCCTGCAGATCGCCCAGCACCACCATGCAGGCGCCGCAGTCGCCCTCGGCGCAGCCCTCCTTGGTTCCCGTCTGCCGCAAGTCCTCGCGCAGCCACTGCAGCACCGTGCGCGTGGGTGGCGGTGCGCTCAGGCGGCGGATTTCCCCGCGGAAGTAGAATTGCACCGGTCGATCCATCCTGTTCATCCCAGAGGCGGGGGGTGTGGAAGGTCGCGGCCGCAACCCTGGGTTACACGCTAGCACAGTGTGCGATGGCCGGGATTCGCGCCCGCGTTATAGTGCCTATGGCTGCGCGCTTATGGGGCGTTCCAGAAGCCCGCATGCGGCAGGGCCGCCGCCTCCTCGAGGAAGGGTCCGAGCACCTCCACGGCCCGCTGCCCGCTCGCGAAGACCGTGCGGCAGGGCAGCGACAGCGTGGGATTCTCCGGGTGGTTGCCGGTGATGCGCAACAGCGAGGCCTCGGACAGCGCGTAGACCACGCGTCCGACCTGGCACCAGTAGATGGCACCCGCGCACATGGCGCAGGGCTCGGCGCTGGTATACAAGGTGCATAGGCGCAACTGCGCCGGCGGCAACTGGCGCGCGGCATCGGCCACGGCCAGCAACTCGGCGTGGCGGGTGGGGTCACCCCCGGGCGGCGGGACGTCGTTCATGGCCTCGGCCACCAGCCGTCCGCTTCCGTCCACGACCGCCGCCGCGAAGGGGTGCTTGCCCAGCGTCCTGGCGCGCAGCGAAAGATCGATGCAATGGCGCAGGAAGTCGGTGTCGTAGTTGCGGGGTCCTGCCACTTTCGTCACCAGGGCCGGGTAAGGGAGAGGGTATATAACGCCGTCTACGCCGGGCACCTGCTGCTTCCCCATATACGGGTCATAAGCGCACGCGGATGGGCGGCGGGCGAGGCGGTTGCTACAGTGCCTGCGATGCCTGCCCAGCGGTGCCAACCTCTTTGGAGAACGCCTCGATGTCCTTGTTTACCCCGAAATCCCTTGCGCTGGGCGCGGCCCTATGGCTGGGCGCGGCCCCGGCGATGGCCGCCGATCCGGTCAAGCTCGGCTTCGTTTACGTGGGCCCCACGGGAGACCACGGCTGGACCTACTCCCACGACCAGGGGCGCAAGGCCGTGGAGGCAAAATTCGGCGACCAAGTCATGACCCGGGGCGTGGAGAACGTCCCGGAGACGGCAGATTCCGAGCGCGTGTTCCGCGACATGGCAAGCCAGGGTTATAAGATCATCTTCGGTACCTCCTTTGGCTACATGAACCAAGAGGCGAAGGTGGCCAAAGCGTTCCCGAACACCGTGTTCATGCACGCCACCGGCTACAAGACGGACAAGAACCTGGGTACCTACGACGTGCGCACCTACGAGGGGGCCTACCTCCTGGGCGTCATGGCGGGCAAGGTCACGCGTACGGCCAAGCTCGGCGTGGTGGGGTCCATCCCCATTCCCGAGGTGATCCGCAACATCAATGCCTTCACCCTGGGCGCGCGCAGCGTGAACCCCAAGGTCACCACCCGGGCCATCTGGGTGAACAGCTGGTTCGATCCGGGCAAGGAGCGTGAGGCGGCGCTCACCCTGATCGCCCAGGGCTCGGACATCCTCATGCAGAACACGGACTCCCCCGCGGTCGTCCAGGCCGCCCAGGAGAAGGGCGTGCACGCCTTCGGCTGGGATTCGGACATGACCCAGTTCGGCGGGAAGGCCCACCTGGCCGCCTCGGTGCTCAACTGGGGTGCCATCTACGTGAAGACCGTGGACGAGGTGATGAAGGGAACCTGGAAGCCCGGTGGTCTCTGGTGGGGCGTCAAGGACAGCGGCATCAACATCGACAACTTCGGGCCCGACCTGCCCGCCGACGTGCGCAAGCTGGCCGAGCAGCGGCGCGACGAGATCAAGGCGGGCAAGCTCCACCCCTTCATCGGACCCATCAAGGATCAGGCGGGCAAAGAGTTCGTGGCCGCGGGCAAGACCTACTCCGACGACGACCTGCACAAGATGAACTTCTACGTTGAAGGCGTGGAGGGAAGCATCCCGAAATAATCCGGGCGCGAGGCACATGGCCGGGACAGGGGCGGCAGGCGGGGGCCTGGGCGCGGTGGACGATGGCGTCACCGCGCTCGCCTGTTCCATGCCCAAGGCGGAACTCCACCTGCACATCGAGGGTGCGCTGGAGCCTGACTTGGCCTTTGCCCTGGCGCGGCGCAACCGCATCAGCCTGCCCTGGGCTGACGAGGCGGCGCTCACCGCGGCCAAGGATTTCCAGGACCTGCAGTCCTTCCTGGACCTCTACTACGCCTGCGCCGCGGTCCTGCGCACGCCGGAGGATTTCCGCGACCTCATGCTGGCCTACCTGCGGCGTGCCGCCGCCGACGGCGTGGTGCACGCGGAGATCTTCTTCGACCCCCAGACCCACACGGAGCGCGGCGTCGCCTACCCGGTGGTGCTCGAGGGCCTGCGCGAAGGCATGGCCCTTGGCGAGCGCGAGTTGGGCGTCACCAGCGGTCTCATCCTGTGCTTCCTGCGCCACCTGACGGAAGCGCAGGGCTTCCTGGCCCTGGACGCGGCCCTGGGAAGCCTGGACCTGATCGACGGCTTCGGCCTGGACTCCGGTGAACGCGGTAATCCTCCGGGCAAGTTCCAACGGCTCTTCGAGCGCTGTCGCGCGCTCGGCAAGCCCGTGGTGGCCCACGCCGCGGAGGAGGGGCCGCCGTCCTACATCACCGAGGCACTGGACCTCCTGAAGGTGCGCCGCATCGATCACGGCGTGCGCGCGGTGGAGGATCCGGCGGTGCTTGCCCGACTGGCCCGGGAAGGCATCGCGCTGACCGTGTGCCCGCTGTCGAACCTGCGCCTGCGGGTCTTCCCCCACATGGCGGCCCACACCCTGCCGGGGCTGCTGGCCGCGGGAGTGCGTGCGACCATCAACAGCGATGACCCGGCGTACTTCGGTGGCTACCTCAACGACAACATCCGTGCCGTGCAGCGCGCCTTCGACTTCCCCCCGCGGACCTGGTACCAGCTCGCGCGCAACAGCTTCGAGGCGGCCTTCGCGCCGGAGGCGCGCCGGCTGCAGTGGATCGCCGCCCTCGACGCCCATTTCCGGGCGGCCGGCGCCGATCCGCAGGGCTTCCCGCGCTGACCCCCCGGCCCGCGACCGTGGCGTATCCCGCGCGGGTATCGGCGCCGCGGCCATGTTCCAGACCTCGACCGTGCGCGGCTCGCCCTGCGTCCGCCGGCAGTCGAACCAAAGGGGTGCGTGCGTCGAGCGGCCTCGCACCATCGAAGGGCCCGCCTGCACAGGCCTTGACGGGGCTCTCATCAGGGATTCCGGATTGCCCTTATAACCAGGGCGCGAGCCCTGGTTGCTTCGATCCGCCGTGCGCGGGCAAAGTTCCCCAGCGTGGGGCCGCGCGGACGCCCGCGCCTGGAAATGCTTGGCATACCCGTTGCAGTAGCTGTCCTCGACGAAGACGCGCCGCTCATGGCGCTTCGCGATTAGTTCAACTGGAGACAACTGAAATGACCAAGACGCACATGTCCGCAGGCCGGCTCGGGGCGGCAACCCTCCTTGGGGCTTCGATAATGATCGCTGCGGTCCCGGCGATGGCCGAGGAGTGGAGCGACACGAACATCGGGATCCGCTATGGCACCCAGTTCGGCGAGCCCTACGATCCCGACACCATCAAGAAGGTCATCGTCAGCTTCGAGCATGTGGGTGGCTACAAGTATGGCACCAACTACTTCAACGTCGATCTGCTGATGTCCGACAGCAACGACTCGGGCGGGGGCGGACGCAATCCCAACGCGGGCGCACAGGAGGCCTACCTCGTCTATCGCAACCGGGTGGACCTGGGCAAGGCCACCGGCGGTGATTTCAAGGCAGGCATCATGCGCGGCCTCGGCGTCACCGTGGGCTTCGACTGGAACACCAAGAACGACTTCTACTCCTCGCGCAAGCGGATGTTCGTGGCGGGCCCGACCGTCATGCTCGACGTGCCCGGCTTCCTGGACATCAGCCTGCTGGCGCTCGACGAGAGCAATGCGCCCGACGGGATCAACGGCCGCTACGCCTACACGGTGCACGCGGCCCTGTCCGCGGCCTGGGGGATTCCCCTGGGTACCTCGCCCTTCAACTTCCAGGGCTACGCCCTGTACATCGACGCGAAGGGCAAGAATGAATTCGGCGGGGACAGCAAGGCGGAGATCAACATCGACGCGGCGATCATGATGGACCTGGGACGGGTCCTGGGCGGATCGAAGAACACCTTCAAGGTCGGGCTCGAGTACCAGTACTGGAGGAACAAGTTCGGCAACGACGCATCGGTGCCCTTCTCCGCGGGCGGCGCAGGCAACGGCGCCTTCGCCAAGACCCCGATGATCCGCGCGGAATACCACTTCTAGACCGACTCGCCCCGGACGGCGAGCACAGGTCCCCCGGGCGGGCGTCCTTCGGCGCCCGCCGGCTTTCCGGGGGTGGCCGGCGCGGCCGCGTCGGTCCGCCCGGTGCCTCAGGGGCGCGCGCCCGCGTCGTGCCAGGCCGCCAGGCGGGCACGCTCCTCGGCGGTGATGCCAGTGAGGTTACCCATGGGCATGGCCTTGAGCACCACGGCCTGCTGGTGGATGCGTTCGGCCTGCGCGGCGATGCGCTCGGGGGTATCGAGCAGGACCCCCGCCGGCGCACTGGGCACCAGCGTCGGCGAGGCGGCATGGCAGGCCACGCAGCGCGCGCGGATGATTGGTTCGATGTCCGCCACCCGGGGTGCAGGGCCGCGGCCCGCTTGGCGCGCCGTAGGCGCCGTGGCGATGGCCACGAGCAGCAACAGGGCCACGCCGGCGGAGGGATACTGCCAGGCGACGATCCCTTTGTGCCGCAGGTTGAAGAAATGCCGGATGAGTGCTCCGGAGAGCAGGATGCCGCAAAGTACCGCCCAGGCCTGGGGATGGGTGTAGGTGAAGGCGTAGTGGTTGCTGATCATGCAGAACAGCACGGGCAGCGTCAGGTAATTGTTGTGCACGCTGCGCTGCTTGGCGCGCAGTCCGTGGATCGCCTCGGGCACCTCGCCGCGCCGCATGGCCTGCACTATGATGCGCTGCCCCGGGATGATCCAGAAGTACACGTTCGCACTCATGGCGGTGGCGATCATCGCACCCAGGTGCACGAAGGCCGCACGCCCGGACAGGAGGTGGGTCAGGCTCCACGCGGCAAGTGCCAGGAAGGCGAAGTAGAGCGCCGCGAAGAGCAGTTGGCTGCGTCCCATGAGCAGTCGACAGAGCTGGTCGTAGACCACCCACCCCAGCACCAGCGCGCCCACGCCGATGCCCACGGCCTGCGCCGGGGACAAGCCCGCCACCGCCGGGTCCACCATGTAGGTGGCCGCCTGCAGGTAGTAGAGCGCCGTGAGCAGGCCGATCCCGGTGAGCCAGGTGCTGTAGGCCTCCCACTTGAACCAGTGCAGGTGCGCGGGCAGCCGGGGCGGCGCGAGCAGGTACTTCTGGGGGTTGTAGAAGCCGCCGCCGTGCACCGCCCAGAGCTCACCGCCTACGCCCTTGCTCACCAGTTCCGGATCGGTGGGGGGGCTGAGGCTGTTGTCCAGCCATACGAAGTAGAAGGAGGCGCCGATCCAGGCGATCCCGGTGATCAAGTGGGCCCAGCGCAGCAGCAGCGTGACCCACTCCAGCAGGAAGGCGCTGTCCATCAGCTGCCGCGGTAGGTACTGTAGCTCCAGGGCGACAGGAGCAGGGGCACGTGGTAGTGGGCTTGGGCGTCGGCCACGCCGAAGCGCAGCGTGACGCGGTCCAGGAACGGGGGTTCCGGCAGGACCAGCCCCTGGGCGCGGAAGTAGTTGGCGGCCTCGAAGACCAGTTCGTAGACCCCTGGACGAAGGGCATCGCCTTCGAGGAGCGGCGCGTCGAGCCGGCCGTCGGCGTTGGTCAGGCCGCGCAGCAGCGGCACGTCCTCCCCCGGCGCGCCCGTGCGGCGAAACAGGGCCAGGGCCAGGCCGGCCGCCGGCTGGCCGCGAGCGGTATCGAGCACGTGGGTGGTCAGGCGCCCCATGGGGGTCCTCCGCTAGTGGGTGGGTGAGCAGGTGATTATAGGCAGGCGTCGCCTGCGCGCGCGTGAAGACCCCCGATGCGTGCGCGCGCAGACACGCGCCGGCCGCCGACCCTGCCTGTGTGTGCGCGCGCACACAGGAGCGTTATACGGGCGCACGGCTTGCCGCATCGAAGCGGCTTGCCTAAGCTCACGGCTGCATGGCAAGGAAATCCGCATGAGCGAGCCGCACCCCCGCGCCGAAGATCTCTCCCGACTCGACCGGGACGCCTTTCAGGCGGCCCTGGAAGGGATCTACGAGCACTCGCCTTGGGTGGCCGAACGGGCCTGGGAGCGACGTCCCTTCGCTGACCGGGAGGCCCTGGGCCGGGCCCTGGTGGCTGTCCTCGGCGAGGCCGCGCACGCCGAGCAACTGGCGTTGATCCGCGCCCATCCGGAACTGGCCGGGAAAGCCGCCGTGCGCGTTGAACTCACCCTGGAATCCACCCGCGAGCAGGCGGGCGCGGGGCTCGACCAGTGCACGCCGGAGGAGTTCGCCCGGCTGCAGCGACTGAACGCAGCCTACCGGCATAAATTCGGGTTTCCCTTCGTGGTGGCCGTGCGGGGGCTCTCCCGCCAGGCGATCATCGACACCTGCGAGCGCCGGCTCGGCGGCACGCCGGAGGAGGAGTTCTCCGAGAGCCTGCGCCAGATCACGCGCATCGCCGCCCTGCGCCTGGAGGAGCGGTTCGGCGGCTAGGTCCCCCTGGCGCCGGGCCTAGTACAACATCTCGTCACACTAGTGTCCGGTTAAAAGTCGAATAACAACAATTTGGTACCGACCTTAGGGTCAATTCTTCTGGTGGTGTCTGGCTGAAAGGCCTGTGAAATAGGGGTTTTCTCGAAAATCGACACCGAGAGGATCTGTAGCAGTGTGTAAAGGGAGGCCGTGAGGCGCAGTTCGCGCTTGACGATGGCGATGAGCACGTAGGTCGACACGGCGCACCCGATCTGCGTCTTCACCGCGTTCTCGCTGGTGCCAAGGAATCGCTTGATGCGCAGGTGCTGCTTAATCCACTCGGGCTTTACCGCCGAGCGTGTGAGCGAGCTGAAAACCGATCCTGTCCCTGTGCAACGTGCTGTTCGACACGCCGGCTCTGATCGAGCGGTTGAACATCGAGCACAGCACGTTCACGACGGCGGACATGACGCGTGCGGTGGCGGAAGCGGCGCAAGTCGCCGGTGGCGGTCTCACGCGGACACGCGACCTGGTGACGACGCTCGCGAGCGATCCGGAAATCGTGCCGCTCGCGGATGACCGCTACACGACGCGCGCCATGCTCGGCATCGAGCAGGGAGCCCTTGAGCGTGCGAAGCGGATGGCGGCTGATCGTGGGTACGCCATGACCGCCGATGCGCGCAGCGCTTGAACAGGTGACCGCCCCCGCGCGGCTCACCGTCCTCGAAGGCCCCGCCGGCACCGGCAAGAGTCATCTCCTGGGCGTCGCGCGCGAAGCGAGGGAGGCAAGCGGCTACGAGGTGCGCGCCGCGGCGCTCGCTGGGAGAGCGGCCAAAGGGTTGCAAGACGGCAGTGGTATCCGTGCGCAGACCTCGCATGCGCTCCTTAGCGGTCAGAAAGACGACCGCGATCGGTTGGACCCTCGCACGGTGCTCGTGATCGATGAGGCCGGCATGGTGGGCTCCAAGCAGTTCGCCGAGTTTCTCGAGGCGGCCGATCGCGCGCACGCGAAAATCGTGCTCGTCGGCGATGCGAATCAGTTGCGGCCAATCGAGGCGGGAGAGCTCTTTGAGCGAATCGGCGCCGAGGTGGGCGGCGCGAGCTTGACCGACATCCGCCGCCAGCGCCATGAGGTTGATCGGGAGATGGAACGAGCGCTGGCGCGCGGCGACACGCGCGCCGCCCTTGAATCCTTGCAGGAGCGGGGCCGGGTACACACGGCAAGGGATCGCGACCAGGCGATGCAAGCAATGGTGGATGACTGGCAGAGATCGCGCGAACCTGGGCAACCCGGCGCAGACCGCATGGGGCGATCGAATCGTGATCACGCGAAACGCCAAGGTTCTCGGCATGATGAATGGGGACTTGGCGACCGTGACCGCGCTCACCGAGCGCAAGGGTCAAATCGAGATCGCGGCGAAACTCGACGAAGGCCGCCTGCAACACTGGCGCATAGCCGAGCACCCGCATATCGAGCACGGCTATGCGTTGACCGCCCACAAGGCGCAAGGCGCGAGCGTTGAGCGTGCCTACGTGCTCGCGCACGAGCGCATGTCGGCGCGGGAATGGTCGTATGTCGCCGGGAGCCGAGCGCGCGAGGCGGTGCACGCCTACGCCGAGCGGCACACCGCCGCTGACCGCGAACGAATCATGGGGAGGAGCCAGAAGTAAGACACCGCGCTCGATCACCTGCCGGCGGCGGCGAAAATCTCGACCGTCGAGCGTCTGGCGGGGCTGGAGCGGTGAGCTATGGCGTCTGCGTCGGCGGTTGCCAAGGTGGTTCCATGCCGGCGAGATCGCGCGCACCGTGCGGTACGGTGACGATCTGCACGGTCTGCTCATCGCGAATGCGGTAGATGATGCGATACGCCTGAAAGAGGACTTCTCGAATCGCATCCTGGTGACCGGCTTCCGGGACGGTACGGCCGCTGCGCGGCAGGAGGGCCAGGCGCTCAATGGCGAGCACCATGCGCTCGGTGAACTGGCGTGCATAGAAGGGAGAATCTTGCGCGATGTAGTCGCGCAGTTGCGTGAGTTCCCGCTCGGCGCGCGGTGACCACTCGATCTTCACTTACTGGGCGTCTGCGAGCAGACGGCGCTTGACCTCCTCGTGGGGGATTCCGCGCCCCTCGTCCAGTTCCTTCAATCCTTCCTCGATCTTCTGCTTGACGTACAGCTCATACATCAAATCGTTCCAGCTTACCGAATCGGGTAGCTGATCGATCAACTCGCGCGCGGCTTGCTTGACACTGTGCATGGGTGGGATCTCCGGATGTTAGGCAGAGGCCGACCAGCGCTGCGCCTCGTGCTTCAAGATCATGCCGTCGAGAAGGGCCTTGATGATCTTCTTCGCCGCCTTCGACATGCGCGAGATCGCCTCGAACTGGAGCCGGAGGTCATCGTCAGGGCCGCGTTCGTCTTTATCGAAGATCAGCACATCTGCGCTAACCGAGAGCCCAATGGCGAGGCGCCGGATGACATCGAGGGTGGGCTGCACCGTGCCGCTCTCGTAGCGCTGAATCTGGGTCAAGTGCACGCCGACTTTCTCGGCGAGCGCTTGCCGGGTAAAAGCCTTGTCTTTGCGCAGGGCAGCCATCCGCTCGGGGAACTTCATAGCGATCAAGTCCGATGGAAATCCGACCTGCACTGTAAGGCCCTCCTAAATGCCTGCTGCTTGCAAAGTACCATATATGCTGTTACGAAGACAGCGACTATGCGGCTTGACAGATTTTAGGTTCGTCAGCAGAAACTGTGGGCCATGGGTGGCTCGGGCAATTTCCCAAGTACATGATAAAGCGCCAATTCCGTGGCTTTGAAGGTGCGCAAGCCGTAGGATCTTCTCAGTGTGACTTTAACCTTCCCATTCAGGCCCT